>NZ_JBTXLW010000010.1:0-151944 GCF_054871795.1 Enterococcus sp. LJL51
AAAAGACACGCTGAGTATACGCATACAGAATAATTTTTAATAGCATCTTCGGGTGGTAGGCCGGTCGGCCTAATTGTTCTTCTAATTTATTAAAGAGTGTTTGCGGCATGGCTTCGACTAAGGCATTAACCGCAAAAGCGACATCCGTTTCAGGAATAAACTGTTCCAACTCTAATGGTAAAATCGTTTGATTAATGGTATAATCTTTAAACATAAAAGCACGCTCCTTTTGATTGGGTTTGGTCACTTTAATCTTACACGGTTGCGTGCTTTTTGTGTACCCTAAAATCAAAAAAGTAGGACAATAATCAGATTTTCTTCTGACTATTGTCCCACTCACTCTTTTAAGCACTCTATGAATGATAGCTCTCTCATTCTTTTTTCAATAATTTCTAAGTACCCAGCTTCTCACTTTGATGCTGAAAACCACCTGTGTTAAAGTTAAACTATCATAATTTGTAAAGGACGAGCCGAATGGAACCAACCAATCATCGACGAGCAACTAGAAAGCAGCGGAGAAAGCTTGACGAAAAGGGAAGTTTGAGAAAAAAGCTTCCTGCTTTGTTTCTTCTGGCAACGACTGTCTGTGCTGCCTGTATGGGATATTATCTATCACAGATAAAAAAACAAACTACTAATGCTCCATCAAAACAGGCCCAACCTGCCCAAACACCAGAGCAATTGTTAATGGAAAAGATTGCCGCAGAACAGAAGCAGCTTGGAAATGTCGAAAATAGCAGAAAAAAACTAACTAGTCATATTCAACAGTTAATGTATCTTCCTGAAGTTTTTGATTCATCTGATTCTCAACAAGCACTCTCTGCTTTATTATCAGAAGCTGCTGAACAAATAGATAATTCGGTAGATACAAAGCTGGTTGGCTATCTAACTACAAGCAGCTCTTTTGGAAAAATTCTTGTTGCCACTCCAACAGTGACTACCTATCAGAGGAAGGGAGACATATGGACAAGCAGTTCTGTTCTTTCCGGGACAGCGGTCTACAAAAATAGGCTGACATTAAATACACCAACTTTGTCTGAGCTTTTTCAAAATCCAGATGATTTATCTGCTGTTCAGCTGGTTATCAAGCAAAAACTACTTGAAACTGTCTCAGATAGTTCGGAAATGATTGATCAAATTCTGAGCTTTCCACAGGTCTCAATAGAACAACAGCTTATTGCTTATTCTCCTCAGGAAATTACTATTTCTCTGCCTGAAAATAGTTTAGATGTGAGTGAACTGACAATTCCATTAGTCGAAATCCTGCCGTTTGTTGATTCAGATTTTGTCGATCCCAACATTATTCACGCCCAAGCTATTAAACCTTTGGAGCCGAATAAAAAATATATCGCTTTGACCTTTGATGATGGGCCAAATCCGATAACTACACCTCGGTTACTGGATATTCTAAAAGAAAAACAAGTAGTAGCTTCCTTCTTCTTACTGGGACAAAATGCTGCAAAGCAGCCGGATTTAGTTCACAGAATGAGTTTAGAAGGCCATGAGGTTGCCAGCCATTCCTATTCTCATCCTAAATTGACAGGATTAACTCCTGATGCTATTCGTGCTGAAATTTATGCTGCAGATGAAGCAATTTACGAAGCAACAGGGAAGCTTCCCCGAAGTTTCCGTCCGCCCTATGGCGCTGTAAATAAACAGGCTGCCGAAATTATCAATCGGCCAATCGTTCAATGGTCGGTCGATTCAGAGGATTGGAAAAGTAAAAATCAAGATAAAATCGTGAAGCGAATAAAGGAAACCAGCTTCGACCGTTCAATTATTCTTATGCACGATATCTATGAAGAAACTGTGGATGCTGTTCCTGAGGTCATTGATGAGCTGCGGGCAGAGGGCTATGAAATCATTCCTGTCAGCAGACTGTTGCCGCCGAAAAGACTTCCTGTTCATATGTATTTTGGCAATAAAGATGAAGCCGTTACTCAATAAACAACGGTTCAAAAGCCACATCTTAGCAAACAAACCGGACGATTTTGAAAATGGCTCCATGCATTTTCAAAATCGTCCGGTTTGTTTCTTAAAGCAAAACCTTTTTAGCTCTGCCTTTTTCTCTTACTTTATTGTTCTACAGAGTAGTTTGGTGCTTCTTTTGTAATTTGCACATCATGAGGGTGAGATTCTTTTAATCCGCTGCCGCTCATTTGAATAAATTGCGCTTCATCACGAAGCTGTTTCAGATTACCTGCACCTACGTAGCCCATACCGGATTTTAATCCGCCGATCATTTGGAAAATGATGTCTGCTACACTGCCTTTGTATGCTACACGGCCTTCGATTCCTTCCGGCACTAACTTGTTGGCTTCATTTACACCGCCTTGAAAATAGCGGTCGCTTGAGCCTTTTTCCATAGCCCCGAGAGAACCCATGCCGCGGTATGTTTTGAATCTGCGGCCTTGATAGATTTCAAATTCTCCAGGAGATTCATCTGTCCCGGCAAGCATGCTTCCTAACATTGCTGCATGTCCGCCCGCAGCCAATGCTTTCACGATATCTCCAGAATATTTGATTCCTCCATCAGCAATAATAGCTTTACCGTATTCACGTGCTACAGAAGCCGCATCATATATAGCAGTCAACTGAGGCACACCAACACCGGCCACTACACGAGTCGTACAAATTGAGCCAGGCCCAATTCCTACCTTCACGACATCAACACCTACATCATATAATGCTCTGGCGCCTTCGCCGGTAGCGATATTTCCAGCAATCAACGTTGCTTCCGGAAATGTATCGCGGATTTCTTTAATTTTACGGATAACCCCAGCACTATGTCCATGCGCCGTATCGATGACAATCGCATCCGCTCCAGCTTCAAGCAATGCTGCTGCACGTTCAAAGGTGTCGCTTGTTACACCCACTGCTGCAGCCACAAGCAAACGGCCATGTTCATCTTTTGCCGCATTTGGAAACTCAATAACTTTTTCGATATCTTTAATAGTGATTAATCCACTTAACCGGCCTGCTTCATCAACAATCGGCAGTTTTTCAATTTTATGCTGCTGCAAAATCTTTTCTGCATCTTTTAGAGAAGTACCAACTGGGGCTGTTACTAAATTATCTTTAGTCATGACCTCTTCAATCTTGATTTCGTAATCTGTCACAAAACGCATATCACGGTTTGTAATGATTCCGACCAGCTTACGGTTTTCCATCGTTTCAACAATCGGTACGCCGCTGATCCGATATTTGCTCATCAATGCTTCTGCTTCAGCAACCGGGCTTGATGGAGTTAAGAAAAACGGATCCAGAATAACGCCGCTTTCAGAACGCTTAACCTTACGAACCTCATCCGCCTGCTGTGCAACGCTCATGTTTTTATGAATGACACCTAATCCACCCTGACGCGCCATTGCAATCGCCATCTTACTATCTGTCACTGTATCCATGCTTGCACTGATTAAAGGAATATTCAACTTGATATTTTTTGCCAGCTGCACACTCATATCCACTTCATTTGGTAGTACATGACTTTCCGCCGGAATCAGTAAAACATCATCAAATGTAAGTCCTTTTTTCGCAAATTTCGTTTCCCAGTTAGACATTGCCTAGACCACTCCTCTATTTAATTTTATTTATGAAAATAACAGATTCCGGAAGAGAAGTCAACCCGATTTCCTCGTTTATGAAATATTTCAGCAAATTTTTCATAACATTAGTTATTTCTCATTTTCCTATTATCTGTTTGAAAGAAACAGATGCCTTGTATCCTACAAAATAAGTTTATTATTTCTAAAATGAAAAATAAAGCAAGAAGCATCTGACACGAACAATCGCGTATCAAATGCTTCCCGCTTTTTAAGCTATTTAGTAAAACATTAGTTTTAGCTTTATTTACATCAGCGTGCAAGACTGCTCTGCATATTGTATCTCTTTTTCAAGAAATGTCTTGCTACTAACACCAAGGCACCGATGATAATCATTACAGTAGGGTCCAACACAGGGTTGATTGCCCGCGGCAGCAAAGCTGAACCTGCGAAGGCCAAAATCCATAGGAACATCGCTCCTACCATAATCGCACCTGACTTCAGGAAGCCTGGACGCTGTGATTTATCTGCACCCGGCCGGTCATACTGATAAACATATTTGTACATTAGATAAAGAACATAGCCCCCGATTGTTGCTCCGGCGATCAATGTAATCAGTCCGAGCTGCTGTGTATTCTTTTTGAAAAACATACTGGTCAGCGACATCATAATTGCCAATGCTCCCATCAGAAGCATTGCGTTATCCAGCCACATCAAAAGCGGTGTAGCCTCACTTTTTTTCGCTGGTTTACTTAAGATAGACTCTGTTCGTTCAGATACAGTGCCGAAAAGCTGACGCGCAGTCTTCCCGCTTTTCTGTTCCTCTACCATCACCGGCAGAATTTCATGCAAAGCCAAAGTTTGTTCCTGTTCTGAAAGATTCGCCGCATTTAAGGATTTTTTCAAATCAAAGATATACTGTTCATTTCTCTTTGTTAATTTTTGCTCTAACTCTCGATTCTCAGCGACAATTGCCTGCAGTTTTTCTGGTTCCATTTTACTGTATCCCCCTAATCAGCTAACGCAAAACAAACTTTACCCATATAAACCCTATCAACTAGTCTTACTTACTCGTTAGGATTTATGTCTATGTGATATTTTATCATAAATTCGATAAAGAAAAACCGTTTTCTTACAACTATATAAATCCTGTAAAATTTTTTAACAACGAAAAGCTGCCAGTTCAACTCGTATAGGTATATCTAGTCGAGCGGTAAACACTATTTCCATAAGAAATCTCTGAAGAAACTAGGCTATTTCTTTTGAACCACCAGAACTCATTGCCTCAATAAAAGCTAGTTTGAGCCAACAAAGGAATTGACCTCTTATCCCAAACCTTTTATGGAAATTATATAGATAAAATTAGACATTGAAACGGAAAAGCATGACATCCCCATCTTGAACAACATATTCTTTTCCTTCTAAACGGACACGACCAGCTTCTTTAGCGGCCTGCATATTTCCATACTTGCTTAAATCCTCATAAGAAACAGTTTCTGCCCGAATAAAGCCTCGTTCAAAGTCTGTATGGATAATTCCTGCGGCCTGTGGAGCTTTGATTCCTTTACGGAATGTCCACGCACGCACTTCCTGCTCTCCAGCAGTAAAATAGGTAGCCAAGCCTAATAAGTCGTATGCTGCCCGAATCAGCTGATCCAAACCAGAAACTTCTATTCCCAAGGCTTCTAAAAACTCGGCTTTATCTTCATCGTCCAACTCGGCTATCTCTTCTTCTGCACGGGCACAAACGACAATTACCTCTGCATTTTCATTCGCTGCAAAATTACGAACCTGCTGGACATACTTGTTGCCTTCAGAGTCGGCCACTTCATCTTCTGCAACATTTGCTACATACAAAATGGGCTTAGTCGTCAATAGAAATAGACTGCGTACGATTTTTAGCTCTTCTTCATCAAAATCGATTGTTCTGGCAGATAGTCCTTCTTCTAAGACTGGTTTAATTTTATCTAGAACAGCCAACTCTGCAACTGCAGCTTTGTCTTTTGTTTTAGCGATTTTCGCGATACGGGCATGACGTTTACTGACAGAATCCAAATCAGCCAGCACTAGTTCAAGATTGATTGTATCAATGTCGGCTAACGGGTCTACGCGGCCTTCTACGTGAGTGATGTTCTCATCATCAAAACAGCGGACAACGTGACAAATTGCATCAACTTGACGAATGTGACTTAAAAACTGATTTCCCAGGCCTTCACCTTTACTGGCACCTTTTACGATTCCGGCGATATCGGTAAACTCGAATGTTGTAGGAACAGTTTTCTTTGGTTTGACTAACTCAGTCAGGCGCTGCAGACGATCATCAGGAACTTCTACCATTCCAACGTTAGGATCGATTGTTGCAAACGGATAGTTTGCCGCTTCTGCTCCCGCCTTTGTAATTGCGTTAAAAAGAGTAGATTTCCCTACATTGGGCAAACCTACGATACCAGCTGTTAATGCCATTTTCTCACTCATCCTTTATATCTATTCTTTACTGTACTTTAATTCTCGGTAATTGATACAAACAGCTGCAGCAATTACTTTTATTATACTACCTATGCTTTCTTTTCCAGCACTTTTTTCATTTTCTTTTCAAAATCCCGCCTGCTCATCATGACAATATGCTGGCAGTTCATACACTTGATTTTGATATCTGCACCCATTCGAATAATCTCCCAACGGTTCGTCTGACAGGCATGAGGTTTTTTCATCTCTACAATATCACCTAAATCATACATCTCATAATGCCCCTTTCCAACAGTTTGATTCTTAATAAGCATACAGAATTGTTCATTTCTTTTAAAAATAAAAAAAGCAGACATGCTTACAATACCATTTTTTCTTCTAAGTGGCAAAATCTATTTTCTTATTTTTGATAAAATTTTAAGCTGGCGGCTGCTAATAGTCCAATTGTTTCAAGCGTAAAAGAACGGTTTCCTGACTAATCTTTTTAATATAGTAGAGACGAATAATTCTACGGCTGATTTCCTTATCCACTTCGTCTCCTTTTTCGAACAGGTCAAACAAGCGGTTAAACAGAGGCTCCAGAACAGAAGATGAACCACCACTGCCTAGATCACCCCCTAATCTTTCTGTATCACTCAACTGGCTCTTTTTCAATGTAATAATTTCAACGGCCAATTCCCCGGTAACTAAAATTTCATCTGTTTGTTTCCTAAGTGCATTCAACAAAGTGGTCCGGTCACTAACTTCGATTCTCTGCGCCTCGTACTGTAATACACCTTCCTGCTGCAGTGTCTGTGCATAAGCATACAATGCTAGTGCATTCTCTAATGAGCCCTTACGAAAATCTGCCTGACCATTTCTAAGCTTACCAATCATTTGCCGGGAAAGTCCCGTAGCTAAAGATATTTTGTAACTGCTGACTGTTGATGTCAGCAGCTGTTCAATCAACTGCGTTTCCAGCTTCATAATCTCGCTCCTTTTCTTTTGTATCCATTATAACGTAAAATACAAATTACGTAAAATACATTTTACTATTTTGATTTTAAAAAAATAAGCCCCGACACGAATCACTCTGAAGCATCCACCCAAAAGTTAGATTTTAGTCTAAGCTTTGGGTTAGGAGCGCTTCACTTCGCACAGAGCCTTATTTTCAGCATAATTTTATTCTTCATCAAACTGGATGCTTAATATATCCAATATTCTAGCTAAATCAGACTGGGAAAGATACTCAATTTCAATCTTTCCTTTTCCTTCCTTTTCCTGAATGACAACTGTTGTGCCAAATTTATCCATTAAACGGTCTTCACTTTCCCGAATATAGTATGGCTTTTCCTTAACCGCTTTTTTCGCTTGCTTTGCAGATTTTTTTCCTTCATTTTCATTTAGGTCGTTAACCATCTGCTCCAGCTGACGTACAGTTAAGCCTTCTTTTACAGCACGGTTTGCCAATGCTAGAATTTGCTTCTTATCTTTCAGACCGAGTAGCGTGCGGGCCTGTCCCATAGACAATGTTTCCTGCTGTACCAATTCTTTTACAAGCCCCGGCAATGTCAAAAGTCTCAGATAGTTAGCAATGTACGGCCGGCTTTTACCTAAACGCTCAGCTACTTCTACTTGCGTTAGTTTCAGGTTTTTCATCAGCATGTCATACGCTTCTGCTTCTTCCAGCGGATTTAAATCTTCCCGCTGCAGATTTTCCAGAACTGCAATCTGCATCATCGCTTCTTCGTCAAATTCACGGACAATTGCTGGAATGGTTTCTTTTTCCGCTAACTTAGAGGCTCTAAAGCGGCGCTCGCCTGCAATAATCTCGTAGCCCTTGACTGTTGATTTACGAACGATGATTGGCTGAAACACACCCGATTGTTTAATCGAATCAGCGAGCTCGCTTAGCGAGCTTTCATCAAATGTCTTTCTCGGCTGATAAGGATTCGGCCGCAGATCATTTAGGGAAATTTCAACAACTTCTTCTTTCTTTACATCCACTTCTTCTAAGCTGGCAAAATCTTGAAACAATGCATCAATTCCTCGGCCCAGGCCTTTTCCTTTACTCATTATTATTCAACACTTCCTTTGCTAAAGATAAGTAAACTTCTGCTCCCCGCGACTTCGCATCATAGTCAATAATTGATAAACCGTGACTCGGCGCTTCTGATAAACGAACATTTCTGGGAATAATCGTGTCATATACTTTTTCACGGAAATATTTACGTACTTCTTCGACAACTTCTGCTCCCAGATTTGTCCGGGCATCATACATGGTTAATAGGACGCCTTCAATCTTCAGTTCCGGATTAAAATGCTTCTGAACCAAACGAATGGTATTCAACAGCTGACTCAAGCCTTCCAGTGCGTAATATTCACATTGAACAGGAATCAAAATAGCATCGCTGGATGTAAATGCATTAATCGTTAAGTGCCCCAATGACGGTGGACAATCAATTAAAATGTAATCATAGTCTGCTTTAATTTCCTCTAATGCCGTCTTCAGTCTGGATTCTCTAGCCATCATTGAAGTCAATTCTATCTCTGCACCAGCCAGCTGAATGGTCGCAGGAACAATATCCAAATTTTCTCTGGTTGTCTTCAAGATCACGTTGTTCAACGGCTCATCGTTTACCAACACGTCATAAATATCATGAGCAACATCTGGTTTTCTAACACCTAAACCACTAGTTGCATTTCCCTGTGCATCAATATCAACTAACAAAACCCTTTTTCCGTAGTAAGCAAGACAAGCACCCAGATTGACCGTAGTAGTTGTTTTCCCTACTCCTCCTTTTTGGTTCGCTACAGAAATAATTCGTACCATGTATTCTGTTCCTCCATCTTATTTGATTGGCTGTTTATTTGGTAATCCTGGTTTTCTAGGATATTTATTCGGCGTTTCCTTTTTCTTCTGAATAACGACAATATGACGTTCATCCTGAGTAACAGGCAATTCAAAAGAACGTTCTGCTTCGATTCGACCGCCTAAAAGAGCAATGGCTTTCTTCGCTTCCTGTACTTCCTCATCGCTTTTTGATGCCTTTAATGCTAGAAAATACCCGTCTTTTTTGACTAAGGGCAGACAAAGCTCAGCTAGAACATTTAAGCGAGCGACAGCACGAGCTGTTACGAAGTCAAACGACCCTCTAATTCCATTTAGTCTGCCAAAGGTCTCTGCACGGTCATGGTATAGAGACACGCCATCCAGTTCAAGCTCCTTTGTTAGATGCGTCAGAAATTTAATCCGTTTATTCAATGAATCGACAATTGTAACGTCTAAATCCGGAAAGACGATTTTCAAAGGAATACTTGGAAAACCCGCACCAGAACCAACATCGCAAATTTTTCTGCCAGACGAAAAGTCTTCGAAAAAAGCCAGCGAGACAGAGTCGTAAAAATGCTTCAAATACACTTCTTTTTCTTCTGTAATTGCCGTCAGATTCATCTTGCCGTTCCATTCGGTCAATAGCTGATGGTAACTGGCGAATTGAGCCATCTGTTTATCTGATAATACAATTCCTTTTTCTTCTAACAACTGTTTAAATTCTTCTGGTGTCATATTTTTCCTTCCTAGCGTGAAACACAAAAATGTTTCACAATTTTCTTTCTTTACTTTAACGTAAATAACTGTTTCATGCAATGGTTTTGACGACTTTTATCCCCATTCTTAATTTGCTCTGATAATGGATTAAAAACAAAGGAGGGTAGACTGGGATGAATAGAAAAATACCTTGTAAGTTACATGAAAATAATGATAGAATGAAATATATTATAAAAAGGGAGTTAAAAAAATTATGGCTAAAATCAATCAAAAGCCTGGACAGGTTTCTTTTTTCCAGGCAATCAAGGATTTCTTTGTGGGCTATGTGGACTTTAAAGGACGCACAACTCGCGCAGGTTATTGGTGGGTGACACTTATCTTATCTATTGGAGGGTTATTGGCAGGTTTTGCGATTATCGGAAAGGTTTTTTCACTAATATTCGAAATAGCAGATATGTATGATTATAATGGCTACATGTATGAAGATGAGGCCGGACGACTAGTTGCTCGTTTTCTAACAGACTATTTAGGACTTTTCATTTTATTGTTCATCATAAGCTTAGCACTATTTTTACCTTCACTTGCAATTGCAGTCAGAAGATATAGAGATGCTGGATTACGCGGAAGGGGTACTCTTACGCTATACATCACTTCAGTCGTGATTGGTCTTCTTGGTGTTGGTAATTATTCTGCTTTCTTGGCATTGATTTCTTCAGCAATTTCAATCTTCTTCTTTGTATTAACACTGCTGCCGACTGATTCTCTGGTCGTAACGAGTCAAAATAGTGTAATGCTGTTCTTCTTCCGAACAAAGAACGAAGAGCCCAAAGAAGATGAATGGCTGGATTATTAACAGAAACAATTAGTTATCGGTTAATCCCTATTCTATAAAGCTCTAGTTTTTTTAGAGCTTATCCATTGAAACAAATATACCTGAAGGAAGACGGCGCAGCCATTTTTCTTCAGGTATATTTTATTGTTTATTATCAATGAATCGTGTATGGACTGATATCAGCTGCTATTAGCTTTTCAGCGTCATATCAACATGGGGGATATCGTCTTCCAAATAAACCTCTGAGCAAACCTCAAAACCAAAGTTTTGGTAAAACCCAATAGCGTATTCCTGTGCCCCAAGAGAAACTGATTTCTGCGGAAATAATTGTTGAACTTCCTTTAGGGCCTCGGTCATCAGCTTTTCACCGTATCCCTGGCCTCGATATTTTTTCGGTGTCAGCACTCTGCCGATTTGAATCCCTTCGGCAGTTTCAATGATTCGAGCATAACCAGCTATTTCTCCCGCCTGTTCCAACCAAATATGCCATGCCTCAGCATCCAGCTCGTCGACTTCCTGATATGGGCACTGCTGCTCCACTACGAATACTGCGATTCGGGCAGCCATAATCTCCAGCAATTCCGTTGTTGTTAATGCTTCAAGCTGTTTTATTTTATACGCCATTTTCCTTCCTCCATCTATAAGTTATTTATTATTCCACATTAAACTTCTCTATCCTGCGCTGATTACAGTCTATCTCATATAAATAGGGAATACTGTACACATAGACAATATCATAACGTAGCTTCTCCTGTACGGATGATAAATGCTTCAGTAAGCTAACAATATAGGATTCATCCTCCCAAAAAACGAAAATGAATAGATTGTTTTCCGTGTATAAGGTGTAGTTGCCATTCTGAAGCTTTTTCAATTTATTGTCGTAGGCTTCGGTTAAATTGAATAGGCTACCCCAATTTGCTAAGGAAATGCCTACCATTTTTTTTGATCCATCTGGAAGCTGCAGCTTCATTCGCAGAACATCTGTGCCATATTCTGCTTTTAATCTAATTAGCAGATCCTGTTCGCTTTCATCTGCAGAATAGCTCTTACCTAATGCATGAAGGACGCCTTCCTTTAACGACTGTGTTACCTCCACGCCAATGCTTTGAGAAGGATTTTGAATGTCAGGCTTATCCAGAACAAGCGCCTGCTCATATTTTTCAGGAAAAACTGCTTGTAAAATCTCTAATGCTCTTCGTTCATCCGGACGTTCCATGTTACTTAATTCCCCCTCCATTTATTTCTTATTATATACCATATCAGCGGTTACTAGGTAGAAGCTTCTGCAATAAAACTACGGTCTTCTTATAAAAAAAATCAAAAGTCTCTTGAAAAAAATCATACTGTGTTATACACTGTACTGTGTGAGGTGCATTATGAATATAGATGATTGGAAATCTCAGGTCAAAAGAGGAACTTTAGAGCTTTGTATACTTTCGCTGCTTTCAAAAAAAGATTTTTACGGCTACGAACTAATTGAAGTTCTCGGGAGCTGGAGTATCGTTTCTGCTAATGAGAATACGATGTATCCTTTACTGCGACGACTTACAAAAGAAGGCTATTTAGAAAGCTATTGGCAGGAAAATAATGATTTACCAAAAAGAAAATATTACCATATTACTGATTTGGGGATTCGTTATTTAACCGAAATGACCGTTTTATGGAAAACCCTAACAAAATCAGTCAACGATATTCAGAACTATAAGGAGGAATTTTAATGAATGAAAAAGCGACCCATTATCTTCAGCAGCTAAACCGATATCTCGGTCGGCTGCAGGATCAAGAGAGAGTGGATATACTAGAAGAAGTGGAAAGTCATATTTTTGAATCTGCTAACAATGGTACTGATATTGATGCTATCCTAGAGACCTTAGGAAACCCTAAAGAGCTAGCCAGCTCATATATCAATGAATCTGTATTAAAAAATGGCTCCTTTAATTTGAATAACCTGATGAAGCTGGTAAAATTCTATTTTATTACTGGATTTTCCGGCATGTTTATCATCCCTTGTATTGCGATTACCTCAGCTGTTTTTTATCTTTGCTCCTTCGTTTTGCCATTAGCTGTAGTCATCAAAATAGTCGCACAATTTTTCGGCTACTCGCTGCCAATCGCTGTTTTAAATTTCGGCTTCTGGCAGGCGCCAGACTTTATCGCTTTGCCAATCTGCCTTATCGTAAGCGTGCTGCTGTATATTAGCAGCAAAAAAATGTGGCAATGGCTAAAAGACTATCTCTTTTCTGTTTCAGCAGCACACCGCAAAATTAAAAATCTGAGCTAACGCTAAAAAAACGCATTGAAATCCATGGATTTCAATGCGCTTTTTAATTTGCTTAACAGAGCTTGACGTAGGACCTTTATCGTAACATTAAGCATATAGAATGAAACTAATATTCGGACAATGATTGATGGTTACCTTCTGTAGGTCTGACTTGATTATTTATAAAAAGTGAGTGAGACACAACTCGTTGAGTCATATCCCACTCACATGGAATCCGTATAAACGGTGGGCGCAGTAGCACATACCAGCATTTAACTGCGACGAGTAATCGCAGTAATTAAACACTTCTGTCCCATCCTATTTATTTTTAACGGTTTTTGGTTTCAAATAATGGGCTGACAGGTTTATTTTCATGGATACGTTTAATTGCATCCCCAATCAGTTCCCCTACACTGACTTCATCAATTTTATCGATTTTGCGGTCCTCTGACAAATAGATGGAGTCTGTTACTACTAATCGTTTAATTGCAGATTCTTCAATACGCTCTAACGCTGGTCCAGACAAAACAGGGTGTGTACACGATGCATACACTTCCTTCGCTCCGGCTTCCTGCAACGCATTAGCTGCTAGGGAAATTGTCCCCGCTGTATCAATCATATCATCAATCAAAACACAGATTTTTCCTTCTACTTGACCGATAATATTCATCACTTCAGCTACATTGGCTTTAGGACGGCGTTTGTCTATGATGGCGATTGGCGATTTCAAGTACTCTGCCAATTTACGGGCCCGAGTTACCCCACCGTGGTCTGGGGAAACTACTACTACATCATCCCCTTTGATTCCTTTTTCCATAAAGTAATCAGCAATCAATGGCGCACCCATCAAATGATCCACTGGGATATCAAAGAATCCCTGAATCTGTACTGCATGTAAATCTAATGTCAACATTCTTGTGACCCCTGCTTTTTCGAGCATGTTTGCAACCAGCTTCGCAGTAATCGGCTCCCGAGCACGTGCTTTACGGTCTTGACGGGCATACCCATAATAAGGCATCACTACATTAATTGTTTTAGCACTTGCGCGTTTCAGTGCATCTACCATAATAAGTAGCTCCATCAGGTTATCATTAACCGGGCTGCTTGTTGATTGAATCAGGTACACGTGAGATCCACGGATACTCTCTTCAATATTGATTTGAATTTCTCCGTCACTGAACTGACTGACAGATGACTTTCCTAATTCCACACCTACTGCTTTCGCAATTTTCTCCGCCAACGGACGATTTGAATTAAGAGCAAAAATTTTCAATCTTGGATCAAAATAATGTTTTGACATTTGGACCTCCACTTTCTATTACTAAACAATAGTTTCCTTTTAAATAGTAGTCACTTTTCGCAAATAAATCAAGTAGTTTTCCTATAGTAATAGTAAATTATCATGAATATTCCGTCTTTAAACCGTTTTACCTATTTCTATAAAACTTTCACAAACCTTCCCACCGATTTTCTCACCGTTCAGTTTGGCTTCGCTGTTATGAAAAACGCTGAATCCAAGAGTGAAAACGCTTGCTTATTCTATATTTTACGCCTGACAATTTCTGTTGTACACTCTTCCGCTTTTAAACCCTTAGACATTCTTCAAAATCCGTCTAAAAGGCAGAGGGTATCGTTTGATATATATGCAGCATGTTACGATAATGGAAACAGAAAGAAATAGGAAAGGATGATCTGTAGGTATCGAAGTAATGGGAATTATGAAGCTTTCGCCCGCCCCAAAAAACCAGAAGGTAATGGGAAGAAGCTCAAAGATATTCCAGTACCTTGGCTAGTTAAAATTTGGGGAAAGAAAGGTCTTGAAAAAGCTCAAGGTACCATGATTATTGAGCTTCTTGAAGAGGCTGGCTTGATTTAGAACAGCTAAAAGAGAGCTAAGTTAGAGGGAAAATCTAACTTAACTCTCTTTTGATTAAACTATAAATTAATTTGTAGGCTATCTCTAAATGTTCTTTGGCATTTTCCGTCGAAAATAAAGTAACTTATCTTTCTGCCGTTATTCGATACTTACAATAAATAACATAGGCTAACAGCACAACTGAAAAACCTAGATAAACATTAAAACCCTCACTCTGTTCGCCAGTTTTTGGAAGCTCCTTTCCACTAGGTTTCGTTCCGTCATCGGTTGGCTTAGGATCAACAATTGTAACTGTTATCTGATGATACGTAAGAATGTCTGGTATTGCCAGCTCTGTTCCTTCGGGCAACGTATTCGCAAGAGCAGCTAAGGTTTTTTCAGAAGGCATATGTGCCACCAGCAGATTAACTTTTCCTGATTTTAAAGCCTTCCAGTTTCCGTTTTCATCTACTGAGATAAACTCATTACTTTTTTCCAGATAAAAGGTACCATCATTATTGGCAATCCCTTCAATCGGATTTGCATTTAGCTTACCTGTCTCGCCAACCACTGCTTCAATCGCTGTTACATCAAACCCTGTAAAGATATCGATAATTCGAGCTTGATTTTCTGTCACATTAACTTTGATGACTTGGGTAATTGCCCGGGTTACGAGCTCCTTATCTGGATGTTTTTCTTTAATCGCCTTTATAGTGTCCTCAGATAACTCAAAATTCAACACAAATTCGGTAGTTCCTGGTGCAAGAGCCACCCATTTTCCATCTGTTCCTATTTTGATAATTTTTTCATCATACCCTGAAGCTTCAAATGTACCTGTAACTTCATCTATTCCAGCAATTGATTCTACAAGAATTTGGCCAGAAGCATTCACTTTTGCATCAATTTCCGCGATATTAAACGACGGTGTAACATCTAGCGTATCTGACGCATTAATTTGTACATCAATCGTCCTTACAATTGCTTTTTCAATTAATTTTTTCCCGGGATATTTTTCCTGAATTTTCTGTAGCGTTTCTTTAGATAAAGTAAAACTTAGTGAAAAGCTTGTACGTCCAACTCCTAGTGCAGTCCAGGTACCATCATCAGCAATCTGAATAATTGATTCATCATGTCCTATCGCCTTGAATGTACCAGAGATATTGGTTATCCCAGCTATTGGTTTCACAGATAATTTCCCATTAGTATTAATAATCGTATCAATTTTCTCTAAATCAAATTCGGGTGTAATATCAATAAACTCTTCTTCAGGCAACACAGTTACTTTAATTGTCTGGGCAGTGTCGCTCAAAATAATTTTCTTATCCGGATAATTCTTTTGAATTTCTGCCATATCCTTTTCTGAAAACTCAAAATGAATAGTTAATTCCGTTTCTCCAACTTGACGAGCTGTCCATTTTCCTTGCTCGTCAACTGTTAAAAGAGACGAATTATCAACAACTACACGTAAATGCTCGACTAAATTAATATTTTTTCCTAAATCCATAGACTGTAATTGTAATTGTCCGGTAGCTCCGACAGTTACTAAGAGTTCTTTTTCAACAACACTTGGCAGTATATCTAAGGTCTCTTCATCAGTCACTTTATTATAAAAAGACACTTCCTCCTTCAGTGAGGAATCACTCTCTCTTCCTTCAATTTTATTACTACTCATCGCCCAAAAACAACTAACAACCGCGAGACTAGTAATTAGCCCATACTTTATTTTTTTCATTCTATCCCCTCCCTAAAATTATTCTAGCATATAATTCTTTTGTTTCGAGTCCTTCTTTTAATTAAATTTAAGAAAAAGATCAAAATTCTATTCAGAAAACGTTATATTTTTGCTAGAATAAGCCTGTAGTGTAAAAATAACAAACTAGGCAAAGGAGCGTCAGTTTTGTGAAAAAGACAGGGAATGCATTATTTAAACACAGCTTGCAACTATTAACTATGTCCGCTTTATTCATTGGTGGCAGTACCGCTTCAAGCGTAACTGCTGAAAGTGTCGATGCTACAGCAGCGGAGAACCAGCGAATAACTATTTTGGGGACTTCTGATGTACATGGACAGTTATGGAACTGGTCTTACGAAGATGACAAGGCAACCCCAGTTGGTTTGTCTCAGGTAAGTACGGTTGTGAAAAATGTTCGGGCGGAAAATCCGAATGGGACAGTCTTGATTGATAATGGGGATATCGTTCAAGGAACAATCATGACAGATGATTTGTACAATAGAGAGCCGCTGCTTAGTCAGCCTCACCCCATGATTAGAGCAATGAATGAGATTCAATATGATGCGATGGTTTTGGGCAATCATGAATTCAATTTCGGTTTGGAGTTAGTTCAAAAAATCAAAGGGGAAGCCAATTTTCCGATTCTCTCAGCGAATACTTATGTAAAAGAGAGCAACAGCCGTTATGTAGGCGGAACCACATTGAAAGAGCTTGATTTAGATGGTGATTCAAAAACTGATGTAACCGTCGGGATTATCGGGCTGACTACGCCTCATATTCCTAAATGGGATGGTGCCAAGGTAGCAGACCTATATTTCAATCCACTAAAAGAAGAAGCTGAAAAAGCTGTTGCTGAATTGGAAGGCAAAGCAGATATTATTGTTGCTTCAATTCACGCTGGAAGAGAAGACAGTGATCCTGCTGCTAGTGCGGATCAGGTAATCAACAATGTTGAAGGCATCGATGCCTTCATCTTAGGTCATGATCATCGGTCATTTTCGGAGCAAATCCAAAGTCCGAGCGGAACTTCTCCAGTGGGAGCGCCTAAAGATACTGGAATTGAGATGGTTCGAATCGATCTTGATATCGAAAAAAGCAATGGAAAATGGCAGGTCAAAAATGATACAGTTGAAATTGTTAATACTAAGTTGGTGGAAGCTGATGAGGAGCTAAAAGCAGTCACAGAAGACTACCATAATACCACACGGCAATTCATTTCAGAAACTATCGGAACGGCCACAGAAGATTTTCTTCCTAAAGAAGAGGTAACTGGCATTCCAGAGGCACAGCTGCAGCCAACTGCAATGATTTCTCTCATCAATAATGTTCAGCGAAAGTTTACAGGTGCTCAACTGGCAGCTTCTGCCTTGTTTAAAGCAGACAGCAAACTGGATAAAGGAAATGTTTCCTATTCCAATATTTTTGATATTTATAAATATCCGAATACCCTAGTTAGTGTTAATATTACTGGTGAAAATCTATTGAAATACATGGAGAACCAAGCTAACTATTACAACTCGCCTCAGCCTGATGATTTAACTATCAGCTTCAATGAAGAAATTCGTGTTTATAATTATGATATTTTTTCTGGTATTGATTATAAAATAGATATTTCCAAACCAGAAGGGCAGCGGATTATCAATCCTACAATTGATGATCAACCAGTTGACTTAGCTGCAACTTATACAATTGCTATGAATAACTACCGTTATGAAGGATTGCTGGCACAGGGAATTGTCACAGAAGAGCCACTTGTATCTACAGACCCGGATACTTTGAGAGGCTTTATTGCTCAATATATCAAAGATAAGGGTACAATTGATCCGGAAGTAGAAATCGAAAGAAACTGGGAAGTCATCGGCTACAGCTTCAATGAGAACTGGCGTGATTTAGCTATCGAACTAGTTAATAGTGGGGTTCTAAAAACAACACCATCAGAGGACGGTAGGACTCCTAATGTTAAACCTATTACCAAGCAGGACGTTTTAGATGCTGGCTTCAAACCAACTACTATGACGATTATGCATACAAATGATGTGCATGGCCGCATGGAAGGAAACGGTAAAGATGTGCTAGGAATGGCTAAACTGAAAACACTAAAAGACATGAAAACTCCTGATCTGTTGATTGATGTGGGCGATGCATTCCAAGGACTGCCCATCTCTAATTTTTCTCAGGGGATGGACATGGTTGAAATCATGAATACTGTTGGCTATGATGCTATGGCCGTTGGAAATCATGAATTCGATTTTGGTTTAGATACTGCACTTCAATACAAAGAAAAATTAAACTTCCCGCTGCTTTCCAATAACACATATAAAGACGGAAAGCTGGTGTTCGAACCTTATACAATCATCGAAAAAGATGAAAAAAATTATGCGGTTATTGGTGTGACAACACCGGAAACAGCTACGAAGACACACCCGAATAATGTTGTTGGCGTAACTTTCGCTGATCCGATTACGGAGACAAAAAAAGTTATCGACACTTTAAGCCAGTCAGAAACATCAATCGATGCCTTCATTATTGCCGGACACTTAGGTATTGATGAAACGACACCAAAGGAATGGCGGGGAGATACGCTAGCTGAAGAATTAAGTAAAGCATATCCGAAGCTAAATCTGGTCGTACTTGACGGTCATTCACATACAGCTGTAAAAGGCGGCATGAAATTTGGAAATGTTTTATACACACAAACTGGAAATTATCTGAACAATGTTGGTCTGGCTAAAATTGATTTGCAAAAACTTGATAGTAAATCAGCGAACTTGCTTTCAGCTGAAAGTTTAGCTGAACTTGATGAGAATGCAGAAGTCAAAAAATTAGTGGATGAAGCGAAAAGCCGGTTTGAAGAATGGGGTTCAGAGATTGTCATCGAAAACAACCCGTACCTCTTTAATGGTGAACGCGATAATGTGCGGACCAGAGAAACAAATCTTGGAAATATGATCGGTGATGCGATGCTGGCCTATGGACAAAACGGATTCAGCACACCAACTGATTTTGCTGTGACAAATGGCGGCGGTATTCGGGCTAATATCGAACCGGGAGCTGTTACACTCGGCGATGTAATTGCTGTACTGCCTTTTGGTAATAGTATTTCTCAGATTAAAGTGACTGGCGCCCAAGTCAAAGAGATGTTCGAAATGTCGTTGCGTTCAGCTGCTCAAAAAGATGAAGCTGGAAACCTTATCCTAGATGACTATAAGCAGCCTAAACTAGGAGCAAATGGCGGATTCCTACATGTATCCAGCACAATTCGCGTCTATTATGACTCAACGAAAAAAGGAACACTTCTACCAAATGACGAAGGAAATGATACTGAAAAAGCTATTGTAGGTGAACGAGTACTTCAGATTGATGTACAAAATCGAGAGACTGGTGAATTTGCGCCAATTTCAGATGAAACAGTTTATAATATGGCTACGAATGACTTTTTAGCCGCTGGCGGTGATGGCTATGATATGCTTGGCGGAGAAAGAGAAGAGGGACCTTCACTTGATACTGTTCTAATTGACTACCTGAAGCAAGGAGCTGCACTTCGCGTGCTTGATGCTAAAACAACGATCGATTTAGCACAATACAAGGAACAGTTCCCAGGAAAACGAATCGTTTCTATTGCTGAAGCTGATTTCAACAAAAAAACTGATGAAAATGGTAATAAAGACCCTGATAAAAATTCCGACAAAGAAAACAATACGGACAACGATAAAACAAAAGACTCAACTACCGGAAAGAATACAGGTTCAGAAACTTATCCAAAAACTGGTGAAAAGATTGCTTCCTATATGAGTATAGGTCTGCTTATGACTGGGGCAGCCGGAGGCTTTTATCTTTATAATAGACGAAAATCAGCTTAAAGCAGCAACTAATTAAAAACTGATTTTCTGGCAAATTGCGTTGCTAAAACAAAGTACTGAAAAAATTATAGAGCTTGGAGTCAAAAGCAGGATTTTGTACCTACCCAAAAAAGTTAGACTTTCAGGTCTAACTTTTTTGGGTCCAAGTTCTTTTTGGCTATTCATTTTTTGTGTTTGAAAATTTAAAGAGTATTGGCAGATTTTTTACGGACTTTTTGCCAATACAAGCTATTTTAAAATCTAAAAACTCCGAGACATTAGAGCTGTCCCGGAGTTTTTATTTCAACTACTTTCCTTCAAAATAAGGAAATTTCTTAGCGTAATCTTCTTTATTAATTTGGCGGGCTCTTCCAATCGCCAAATCATGCTCTTTAACATCCTCTGTGATTGTAGAACCTGCTGCAATAACCGTTTGATTCCCTATTGTTAAAGGTGCAATTAGGTTAGAGCCTGAGCCGATGAATACCTGATCACCAACAATGGTTTGGTGTTTGTCTTTACCATCATAGTTAACAAAAACCACACCGCAGCCCACATTGATATCTTTACCCAGCTTTGCATCGCCTACATACGTAAGATGACCAACCTTCGTATCTTCGTCGATTGTCGCATTTTTTATTTCTACGAAATTACCAATATGAACTCTTTCGCCAATCTCTGCATTAGGACGAATATGTGCAAACGGTCCAACATCTGCATAACTATGAATCGTACTTTCCTCAACAACTGAATGATTGATTTTCACATTATCTTTAATCACACTGTCGACAATTTCCGTTCCTGAGCTGATGTAGCAGTCAGTGCCGATTTTTGTTGCACCTTTGATACAGACACCCGCTTCAATTACTGTATCCGAACCGATAACTACACCTTCATCAATATATGTGTTTTCCGGATCAACAAAGGTTACACCATTCATCATATGCATCTTGTTCAGGCGATGACACATGATTTTATTGGCTTTCGCCAATGCTACACGGTCATTGATTCCCATTGCTTCATCAAAATCATCCATACGGTAAGCAGCGATTGTAGCTCCCTCACCCTTCATAATTTCGATAATATCAGTTAAATAATACTCACCTTGAGCATTATTCGTATTTAGTTTGGAAAGAGCTGTAAACAAGGCTTGATTATCGAAGCAGAAGGTTCCTGTATTAATTTCCTTCACGCGGGCTTCCTCTTCTGAAGCATCTTTTTGCTCAACAATTTTCTCCACAATACCTAAATGATCACGAATAATTCGTCCATAACCAGTAGGATCTTCAGCCTGAGCTGTTAATATAGTCGCACTGGCATTTTTCCCTTGATGGTAGTCAAATAAATTCGTCAGTGTTTCTGCCGTCAGCAACGGAGTATCACCTGTAATAACCAGCGTCGTTCCTTTTTTTCCGCCCAATAGATTGTCTGCCTGCATAACTGCATGACCTGTCCCCAATTGTTCCTGCTGCAGCGCGTACTGTGTTCGATCGCCCAAATGCTGCTTAATTGCTTCTGCACCATGTCCAACGATTGTCACAATTTCAGATGGTCCTGTCTGCTCTACTTGATCAACAATATGTTCCACCATCGGTTTACCTGCAACCGGATGAAGAACTTTATACAATTTGGACTTCATGCGTGTCCCTTTACCCGCTGCCAAAATAATCACATATCTACTGTTTTCCACTCTCGCCACTCCTCGATTCCTATATTCAATCTAAATCTAACGAATTATTATTCCATCTTAGTTTAGCTTACTGAGTAACGTTTTTCAACCAAACCAATTCAAAAGATTTGTAGACCAATTATGGAACAGCTCAAGAAAAACATGGTTATACCTTTTCCACAGAACTTTTTTTCTTCCGCGTTTTTTTCACCTTTTTCCTTTGCTGCTTTAAGAATTCCTGCTCAAGCCGGATTGCCCGCTGTCTCCGCCAAAAATAAATGGAGGCAGCCGACACTATTAGAAATAAGGCTAGCCAAAAATAAAGCGGATTCTGGTCCTTTTCAGAAGAATTCAATCCTAACGCCGATTGATTCAGTGTTCCAGCTTTCTCTTCACTGATAGTAAATTCTTTTTTGAAATGCCAGCGATTACTGTCCTGATCTTCTGCAGTCAGCTCAAGCTCATACATTCCTGGATTCAACGGCTGATCCTCCCATGAAATAGAATAATCAAAATTGGAATTGGGCGCCATTGAAATCCCCTGCTTTTCTGATTTACGCAGTGGTTCACTGCTGCCTTTTTCTCTAATTACTGCTTTAATATCTAAATCTTGAATATTTATTGGCTGAGTATTTTGAAGTGTTGCAGCAACATGGGGACGATAATTTTTTAAATCCGGTGTAATTTCCTTTAGTTTCAGCTGAGGTTTCACCTGTTCTTCGTTCTCTCTTAAAACTACACCTAAGACATAGGAGTATGTATTATTAATTTGTCCCTCCACTAGCTCCGGCGCTTCTTGTTTGATATGCAAGCCGCCGAGAAGCATTCCTTTAAATGGCTGTTTTGGAACCTTTAACTTAAAAGAAGCCTTCTTATTTGAATTTGGAGGAACCGTTATTGTCTTATCATGTGTAATTAAATCTGAAAAATAGAAGGATAGCGTCTCATCTAAATCCTGCTTTGCATCAGGTTGGGTATAGTCTATGATGCCATTATTATTGGTTGTCGCTGTATTCGCTTCAAGTAAAAATATCTGTTCCTTATCGGAAGAATTGAATATATTGACAGTGAGCTCCTGTTCCTGTCCTGGAGAGACCAACAAATCAAAATAGGTAGAGTTGCCGGCCCGCTGATTTTCTGGAAGATCCGCACTAATAGAATAATCAATTTCATTTTCAGCTGCTTCTGCTGTTAAGCTTGTAAGCACTAATGCAACCAGCAGAAATACAATAGTAATGAGTGTTGCTTGCTTCTTCATTTTCATCCTCGCTTTTATTTTATCGGACTAACAACTGAGAAAAATATTGGCATTCCTATATTTTAATCTCCTAAAAATAAATAAACTGTTCTTTAATTTCTTGATAATCTTACAACTAATAAAGGTATACGTACTCCTTTAAAGACCGTAGCAAAACTTCTCCCTTCTTAGCAATTCTACTGCTTAGAAGCTTGATGAAGTCAAAAATATGTACAGCAAGAACTGTAAAGGCAAAAGCAGTCCTCTGGAAAATAAGAAAGGCAGTTGTAGAAATTTTTCCTACTCCCCAGAGACAGAGGCTTTTGTCATCATTTATTTATTTTTTGATTAAATTCCGCTAACCAATGTATATTCGATTGTACCGTTATAGCTTCCTTTAACCGCTGTTTCTGCGACTTTGATTTTTGCTGCAGCGGGCGCGAAAGTGGTTTTTCCTCTACCAACTGCTGCTCGACCGACGATATTGGCTGTTTTCAAAATTTCAACATCCTGCTCGACAGACACATTATTCCCTGATCCTGTTGCTGGAGTTCCCATGGTTAATTGGAAGTTTGTGACTGGCAATTCAATGTCGGCTGTTCCTTTCAAGGCGGAAGCTATAGCCGTTACCCGCCAAGGCAGTGACGCATCTCCATCTTCCAGTCCTCGACGGTCATCCACCTGCACAGCTTCTGAACTTGTCGCTGTTAAATCGTATAATCCATTAACTGCCTCCTGAGATAAATCCAGCTGACTAAACGTCATTGCTCCACCTGCTGCCAAGCTAAATACAGGTGTATTTCCACCACTGCTGCCGTCATCGACACCTACCGTTGTTGTCGTTTTGTTTACTGCGTATGCAGATGGTGCAGCAATTCCCGCAGCTCCTAAAATAAGTACGCTTGCTCCTATCAATTTTCTTACTTTCATATCGTATGATTCCTCCTAAATTTTTGTTTTTACTATATGCTATCCACCAGCAGCCAGCTTTTTTCTGCATGAAAAATTCCTTGCGGCTGCTTTGGCGGTAAATACAGCCAAATATCATTAGACTTTACTGTATAAATAAACTGACCCTTTTTTGTTCCATCACTATAAAGGACCTGATCAAACTCTTGATGCTCCTCCTTAAAATCCTCTGAGGAGAATCCTTTTCCTGTAATTCCTTCTGTCGCTCCTGTTACAGAACCTTTTCCCACATGATAGCTAACACCTTTAAGGGTTTCATTTTTTTCATTCACAAACGGAGAAACCTTTAGATTTAGCTTCCAAGGTGATGTGCTTTGTCTCAAATCTTCAATCTCTATAACTAAATCAGTATCAGAATAAAAGGTCATCGCTTGTTTTTTTATTGCTTTTTCTCCGAAACTGACATGGCTTACATTCGTAATTTTTAAATCTCCAAAAGAAACTTTGTCACCTGTTACTGTTATCTCTGTTCTTTCAATAGTACTTGCTTCACTGGAAATAGGCAGTATAATTGCTGAGAAAACTATCGGTAAAAAAAGACAGCTGATTTTATGCTTAAACTTCACCTTGATTTCTCCACCTTTCTATGCCTCCTGCCAGCAGCAATAAGCCTGCCCCTAGCAAAACGTATTGCATTTGAATAACTTCATTTGCTTTAGGAAAAACACGCTGTCCTTGATTTTCAGCGGTCTTGATTTCAGAGCTTTGTTCAGCAGAATCACTTGTTCCCTCTTGATAGATTGTGATTCCTACTTTACTTTTATTTTCTGAAGCTACGGCTGAAACAGGGTTCAACAGGAATAGCATCAGCATCAAAAACACTGTCAAAAACCATTGTCTGTTCATTTTTTCATCCCCGCCTTTCGCTTCAAGAAATGCCATCCTGCAGTGTCCAGTTAATCACTGCTGAATAATTTCCCTTGATTACTGTATCATTTACCTGCAGTAAAATACCTTCGTCTTCAGACCAGGTCTTCTTAAATGAACCTTGCTGGCGAATAAGAAGCAGCTGCTCGTCTACCTGATTATCCCCAGATGTTCCAGTTCCTGTTTCAGAAAAATATAGTTTTCCTGATAATAATTGATTTTTTCCAGATACCTGCAGCGGCTGTTCAACTGTCGCTACTAAAACCCATGGCGAAGCATTCGCAGCTCTTAAATCAGATACTTCTACATACATTTTATTCCCAGCTATCCGCGGATAGCTCTTTTGACCATTTTCTATCTGGTTAATCGCAATTTCTCCGAAATCAATTTGATTTGGCACTGAAACTAGAGTAAGAGAACCTATTACCGTTACTTTTTTAATAATTTCATTCGAGGCAAGCTGATTTTTATCTTTAGCTTTCACAGTCAGCTGATAATCACCCGCCGGCAGTTGCCCAAAATTCACTTGAATCATTCCACGCCCTTGATAAATTCCGTTATTATCCGTAGTAAAGATCTCTTCTCTTTTTATGTCCTCTGGGATACTCGTGCTAAGGTCATCCAAAACAAAGCTCACAGTGCCTGTATCAGCTACATTTAATTCTTCCCAGTAGGCCTTAACCTCAAGCTCCTGCTCTATAGAAAGCTGATCAGGCACTTCAAGTTGCTCCAATTCAGGAGATAGATTGCTATTCAAACGAAAAAAGCCAGGATGAGTGGAAAAGGACAACGCCTCTCCTACATTGTTTACTGCTGATAAGGTTGTTTTTCCACCATCAATTTTTTTCTCCAGAGGCTTTTCGGGCGTTCTTTCTGACTCTTTCATTTCAACATCAAACGATAACTGCAGCTTATCTCCTTTTACAAGAGAGAGTGGCTGCTTACTTGTAAAGCGTAAGTTACCTTCAGAAATTTCTACTTGATTGTCTATATTTTGTCCATTTTTTAACATCTGAATATTTGCCTCTTCTTGTGAAAACAAACTATTCGAATCAAGTTGTTTGTCTATTGTAATGTTTTTTAACTCACCTGTTCCTTTTATATCTTCCAAATCAATACTATACCTTAGCTTTTGTCCTCCTGTGACCAGTGTATCAATCACATTTTGCCCCTGTTCATTTTTTACAGACTCAATAATCGAAGTAAAAATAGGTCTTGGAAATTCTTCGAAAACTATTCGAGCATCCATACTAGCTTTGCCTGTAGAGCCGGTAAAGCCCCAATATACCAGTTTGGTTCCAAAGACAGCCTGCGGGTCCAAGCTAATCGTTTTACTTCCAAGTTGATCAAAGCTGTAGGTCAGCTTACTTTCAGAAGCGTCCCAGCGGATAGAGAGCTGATGCCATTTGCCGTCCCCGAATGTGTCGACTGCCTGGGCATCTTTGTGCACCAACGTACGATTTAACAAACCATTTCGTCCGTAAGAAGAAGCCATTCCTGGATAGTTCCAGGCGACATGACCATATGGCTTAGTATCATCACTGCCATTCGTGGTTCCTTTATCCATCCCATCCTTATTAATGTGATTATCAAATTCTATCGCTAAAGAGTTCGTAATGGCTCCTCTAGCACTAGTTGTATTGTTCGCTTGTGCCCAGACACCCAGAGAAGCACCACCGCCAAACACATTGCCGCCTTTTGAAGATTTGGCATAGGCATTCTTTCCTTCTTTATCCGCATGCATAACAAATGCCATTCCGTCTCCAACCTTTTTGTCTTCCGGCTTACTGCCGCTGGAAGGATCTACACCAAAATAAAGCCACATACTTGTAGAGAAGTCATAGTTCAGATTCATCCGATACTCGTCCTCTGACCAGATAGCACCATTCCCATAGGTAGAATTTCGTTTTGTCACATTAACAATGTCATACCCATCTGCCTTGGTTACATTACTTACTACTCCTTGCCCATTTACAACTGGATAAAAGTAATTGTCCAGCTTAATCAGCCGATCCTTCACTTGATTAATATCTGCAATACCGTTTAAAGCAGCTGCTTCACCAGAATTCGGAAAGATAAATAGTGTGCTTAATAAAAAAAGAAATAATATTGGCTTAACTTTTTTTATAACCAAAAAGATAATTACCTCCTTTCAAAAATTATCCAAACCTTGACTTTCAACAGTATAAAGCCATGATTTAGAAATAACAAATACACTATCAAATTGAATTTTCCGTCATCTAAAGTCTCGTTTTCTATTATTTTTTGAAGCTTTCTATTAATTTTTTCAGAAAAAAATTTTCCTTATTGACGCTTTTCTTCATATATGCAATTCTATTTCGATTCCAAAGCAATAAATTTCCAATCGTTTATTGTTTTTATAACAAATGTTCTTTTGTTATTTAAAAAAAAGAAAAAACCTAACTATTTTTAAAATAGCTAAGCTTTTTCTTTTTTTAAGATTTGACTTTTATACAGAAAAATTTTTAATCTTGGAAATAGTTTCCGGCTACTACATTGATTGTTTTGGTCTGTGTATCAACGTCTTTTACATAAAGCAGCGAAGTATAATCATTAATCGCTCGCTGACCGTTAAATTTAGATTCCGCAAACACTGTAATGCCTACCAGTTCCGCTTCAAACTCTTCAATCAGGCTCTTCATACCATTTACAGTACCGCCGCCCTTCATAAAGTCATCCACAACCAGTACCCGTGAGCCTCTTGCCAAGCTGCGCTTGGAAAGCTCCATTTTTTCAATACGCTCAGATGAACCAGAGACATAATTCACACTTACAGTTGATCCTTCAGTAATTTTAGAATCCCTGCGAACGATAACAAAAGGAACATTCAAATAGTAAGAGACGGCCTGGGCAATAGGTACCCCTTTGGTAGCAACCGTCATCACAGCATCGACCTTCTGATCTAAGTACATTGAAGCAATCACACGGCCAATTTGGCGGAGTAATTCGGGCTGACCCAGTAAATCAGAAAGATAAACGTAGCCCCCCGGCAGCAGACGATCTTGTTCAGATAATCGATTCCCCAGCTCCATAATGAATTGTTTCGCTTCTTCATACGGAATCTTAGGAATAAATTTCACCCCACCGGCAGCTCCTGGAACGGTTTCCAGTAGACCAGTCCCTCTTTGTTGAAATGTTTTCTTGATAATCGCAAGATCCTCACTGATTGATGATTTTGCAGACTGATACCTTTCTGCAAAAAAAGTTAAAGAAACCAATGTATGTGGATGGCTAAGTAAATACTGAGTCATATCAATCAAGCGCTCACTTCTGCGTGTCTTCAAAATCTGTTCACTTCCTTTTTTCATTGTCGCTCCTTATTATAAGGGTTTAGACTAAAAAATTCGAGTATTTTTATAAAAAAAACTAAAATAGTTCGCAATTTATGGCAAAAAAAAGAAGATAAGGAAAAGAATCTTCGTTTTTCCTTATCTTTCATTCAGTTTTTTATTTCTTAAAGAGACTGTGACTACATGACGAACAATGTTAATCACCAGAAAAATACCAATAAAAGCTAGTGTGATGGTTGCACTTGGCGGTGTTTCCAGATAATAGGAACCTGCAAGACCAGACATCATTCCAACCAGGCCGACAACTGTACTAATTAAGATGACTGAATTAAAGCCTTTGCCGATCCTCATTCCAGCAGCAGCAGGTAAAACCATAATCGCTGAAATCAACAGCGCACCGGCTATTGGAATCATCACGGCAATCGCCACTCCGGTAATAACATTAAACAGCATCGACATCCAGCGAATCGGCAGACCATCTACATGAGCAGTGTCCTCATCAAAGGTCAAAACATACATTGGCCGTTTAAACAGGAAGAATAAAATGATTAGAACAACAAACAGGACAGCTAGAATAATTACCTGTTCCCAAGTGATTGTAACAATTGAACCAAACAAATAGGATTGAATACTTGTAGCTGAACTTCCGCTGTTCAGATTCATTAAGACCAGCGCCAGCGCTAGACCTCCCGACATCAGAATTGCGATTGAGATTTCAGAATAGGTGCTGTAAAGTCCCCTCAGATACTCTAAAATCATCGCTGCAGCGATTACCACTAGCAAAGTAGTCAAATTAGGACTCAAGTTAAAGAACAGTCCTAATGCTACCCCTGCCAGCGATACGTGAGACAAGGTATCCGCCATCAGCGACTGCCGGCGGATTACTAGAAATACCCCTAACATTGGGGCAATTACAGAAATAAAACCAGCGGCTAGAAAAGCCCTTCTCATGAACTCATATGAAAACATCTCCATTGAGAATCCTCCTTTCGCACCAGACGAATCTGGCGGTCAGCGTAAGCTTTTATATCTTCATGATCATGAGTAATCATCAAAATAGCTTTTCCATGATCATGAGCGTTATGCCGCAGCAGGCGATAGAATTCATTACGTGATTCTTCATCCATACCAGTTGTTGGCTCATCTAGGATAAATAAATCCGGGTCAGTAGCAAAAAGCCTCGCTAAGCTAATTCTCTGCTTTTGTCCTCCAGATAGTTCACCAATACGTTTATGGCGCATATTCCACATTCCTACAGCCTTTAAAGCTTTTTCTACATGGAGATGATCCTTTTCAGTCAGCGGCTTAAACCAGCGCTTTCTAGGAAAACGGCCAGAACGTACCAGCTCCAAAACGGTACTAGGGAAGCCTGCGTTAAACGAAGCAATTTGCTGAGGAATATAGCCCATGCTGATTTTTTCTCCGTCCGCATTTTTGTCCGCTAAAGTAATCGTTCCACTGGTTGGTTTAAGCAGACCGAGCGTACTCTTTATCAATGTCGATTTAGCTGCACCGTTTTCCCCTGTCAAAATGACAAACTCCCCTGGGTCAACATAATAAGAAACATCCTCCAGCACAGGCTCGTCATCATAATAAAAGGTCAAATTTTTCACATCAATATAGTGCATACCCCTGCTGCACCTCCTTTTCGCTTCAAAGTTTGGGACATAACAAAGGTCCAAACTCCTCTTTTTCTAAAATTCGAATAGACTGCGGTACAAAAGCAGCTTTTTTCGGAAATAAGCCGAACTTTCTTTAAAATTTGTAAAGTTGTTCAGAAAAAATCCTTCTTATTGCTGAAAAACACAGTGAGGTACGAACTGCTTTTGAATAGTATCTATCTGGTTCTCAAAGCTTAACGCTTCTGTCCCGGTCTTTCAATCATTTCTTTATTTTGTTTCTATCCGTTTAGCGGATACTCTTTTTCAAGGCAGCAAGATTTTCCTGCATAACAGATAGATAGTCTTTCCCATCTTTCTGCTCATCTTCAGTCAGACTTTCCAATGTTTGTAAAACAGACAATTCCACACCTGTTTCATTAGCCAATGTTTCTGCTACCTTGGAAGAAGCAGTCGCTTCAAAATAGATTACCTTTACTTGGTGTTCATCGATGAATGTTTTCAACTCTGCCAACCGGCTTGGCGAAGGCTCCTGATCAGGAGAGATACCAGAAACTGATTCCTGTGTTAAGCCATACTGCTTAGCCAGGTAGCCAAATGCAGCATGCTGCGTGATAAATGTTTTGTTCTCAGCATTGGCAAAAGCAGTTTTATATTCTCCATCTAAGGCTTTCAGCTTTTCAATATAAGCGGCAGCATTTTTTTCGAATACAGTTTTTTTATCTGGGTATTTTTTTACTAATCCATCGCGAATTTCCTCAACTTCTTTTTGCGCTAAAACTGGATCAAGCCAAACATGAGGGTCAAGCTCATGACTATGATCATGTCCTTCATGAGCTGCGTCTTCTTCGTGATCATGGTCGTGGTCTTCTTCACTGCCTTCCATCAAATCAATCTTCTGACTTGCTTCTATGACAGCTACCTTCTTTTGATCTACGTTATTAAGAATATCTTCTGACCAAGTCTCAAACTCTTTACTATTGTATACAAAAACATCCGCATCAGAAATTCTCGCAATATCCTTTGCACTAGGCTCAAAGTCATGGGCATCTGTTCCAGAAGGAATAAGCAGTTCCACAGTCCCTTCATCACCCACTACCTGACTAGCGAAGTCATACATCGGATAGAAAGTAGTCATTATCTTGATGCCGTTCTCATTCGTTTCATTGGAAGATGCTGTTTTCGAGTTTCCACATGCACTCAATAAAAGCAATGAACCAACTAACAGCATACCGATACCTGTACTATATTTCAAAAATTTTCTCTTCATCATCTCTCTCCATTCCGATTTATTTAGACAAATCGTAATTTTTACGATTTAAGAGCAAGAACTACTTTATCAGAAGAAAAAAATTTCGTCAAGACAAACATAGAAATTTTCTATGTTTATTTTTTAGATTAAGAATCTATAAGAATAAAAAGCGAAGGATTGTGTCGGAAAACACTGCCCTTCGCTTCACATTTTATTTACTACTTCAATGTCCGAACAAGGTAAACCTCATCACAAAAACCTTTTAAGCCATTATAAATTCTTTGAGCCCGCGATTTTTTATCACACAATGCAAATACAGTAGGGCCGCTACCGCTCATTAATGCTGCATCAGCACCAAATTTCAGCATCCGATCCTTAATCTGCTGGACAACGGGGTATCTTTGAATGGTCACTGATTCCAGTGCATTGCCAATTTGTTCAGTCATTTTTTGATAATCCTGTGCCAGTACCGCATCTTTCAATCCCTTGATATCTGGATGCTGAATACTATTAAAGGAAAGACTGCCAAAAATAGAGGCCGTTGAAACACTCATTTTGGGTTTTACTAATACAACCCAGCATTGCGGCATTGGCGGCAGTTTCTCAATTTTCTCACCTCTGCCAGTAACAAATGCAGTACCGCCTTCAATACAATACGGGACATCTGAACCAATCTCACTGCCTAGCTCTGCCAATTCTTGATTGGTTAATTCCAATTGCCATAATCGGTTTAAACCTCGAAGAGCTGCTGCGCAGTCGCTGCTGCCGCCTGCTAATCCTGCTGCTACAGGAACCTGCTTCTCAATGTATATTCTGACACCTTCTTGAATCGATAGTCTCCGCTTCAGCAGTTCTGCCGCTGCATAGACATGATTTTTTTTATCTAGAGGAATAAAAGAATTGTTTGATTCCAAAATAATTCGATTCTCCGGCAGTGTTTCGAAAATCAGCCGATCAGCTAAATCTACACTCGCCATAACCATCTCTAATTCATGATAGCCGTCTTCTCTCTTATATAATGCATCCAGCCCTAAGTTTATTTTCGCTGGCGCTTTTTCAATTATCTCCATTTCCCCACCTATTTCTCTGCATTGCCATCCTGTCGTACAATCCTTTAAAATTCTAACATATGTTTTTACCGAAGTACATATGAAAAACACCAGGATATAGATAGAAGACGCTGCAAACAAAAAAAGCCAAGCAAGACAATGACCTGTCCTGCTTCGCTTAATTTGTTATATTCAGACAGCTTCACCGAGAAACTCGATTTCTACAGTGCGTGTCAACACATCTGAATAGCTATAAGAAACTCGTTCAAATGAGTTTTCATCTGGATCTAAGTCTACAACAAAAACAGATGGATATGTTTCAGTTAAAACACCCGTACGTTCTGTTTGCCGTTTTCTCCCCGTTTGCGCAGTCAATGTTATTTTGCTGCCAATACGGCATTCCAAATCTTTCTTTATTGAAGCTAAAGTTGTTGGCATTACATTCACCTCAGAAAACATTATAGCTTATATAGAGGAAAATATCAAGTTTACCATAGCATAAAAATAATTGCAACTACTTCTACCTTAATTATTTTTTTATCATTTTTCTTTTTATTTTCTAATCATAAATCAATGATTTAATTTTTTTCTTCGCTCGATCATAGGCACTCCTAACTTTTACCTGCTGAACGGAATAATCTTCTGCAATCTCATTCAGCTCTTTTCCGTTCATATATTCTTCGAATGCAACCCGTTCGAAGGAAGATAAAATACTGGGAAATTCCTCCAATTTTTCTCTGATGATTAAATAGTCCAGCGTCTGGGATTCTTCAATCTGCATATGGTCAAAAAACGTTTCCCCCTGCGTGTCTATTTTCTGATCTAGTGAGACAGCAGACATGTCACTCTTTCGCTTATATGCGCACTGTTTTCTCACTAGGCTACGGATGTGGTTTTCAAAGTTAAGCTTAAAAAAATTGCCTATTGTTACATTATGCCCATCTTTATACTTTTCAATAGATCTGAAAAAAACAATCCGGCCTTCTTGAAGCCAATCCTCCTGATCAAACCCTTTCAAGTAATATTTTGTCTGCATTTTAAAGACTACTGGATGATACTTCCGATACAGCTGAGCAAATGCATCAAAATCTCCCTGTAATATCTTTTCGAACTGATTCACTTTATTCCCCCCTCAACTAAATAGTCTTTGACTTGTTGAAGAGAGCGTACCATTTTTCGATTTAAAATAAGAAGACAAAAAAAGAAGAAAATATATTTTGATAAATATTTTCTTCTTTTAGAGAACTTTTTATATTATTTGAATAATTTTTACACTTTATAAGTGAAAAGATCATTTTTTTACGTATTTTTATTATGCTGTCATTCTTTCTTATTAGACAAATCTTCCAAAACATCTGATAGTTTAGATAGCTGCTCCAGGCTCCACGGCGAGTTCCGCCTAAAACTCTGGAACTTAATGTCTGTAGCATGGATGGCGATTGTCCGCTCTGTTTTGCGAATCTGATCATACAGTTCTCTTGCTGACACTCGTAAGGCTCCTTTGGAGAATATCAGCCATTGCTCTGCTAAATCACTTGTAGCAACCGTTACTTGAGTCAAAAGATCATTTTTTTCTCCAGCAGTTCGCTCGATATAGCTGTCGGCAGTTTCATCTTCCTTTGTAAAAATAACCGTTAGCTGATATTTGCGGTAGCTTTGCTGAATGCCGGGCACTAGTTGTGCATCAAATACAACAATGATTTCTAAGCCTTCATATTTAGCATAATTAGACAACCGATGAAGCAATTCTTCTCTCGCATCTTCCAGCTTATTTTGATTCTTTAATCGGGCCAGCTCCGGCCAAGCCCCGATCATATTATAGCCGTCTACGATCAGTAACTGCTTTTTCACCTGCTCATCTCCCTACGCCTTCGGGTTTCTGCCCCGATATACTTCATACATCAGCAAACCTGCTGCCACACCGGCATTCAAACTTTGTACATGACCTGTCATGGGAATCGTCAGCAGCTCATCTACATCTTTGTATAGACCTTTACTCATACCACGGCCCTCATTTCCAATAATCAGAGCAATAGATCCTTCCGTATTCCATTGACGGTAATCTGTTCCCTTCATATCTGTTCCGAATATCCAGAATCCTGCTGTCTTCAAATCTGCAGCAGCCTGACTTAGGTTCGTCACTCTAGCCACTGGAACATGCTCTACAGCTCCTGTGGAAGCCTTGACAACCACTGAAGTAATTCCAACAGCTCGATGCTTTGGAATAATAATGCCATCTACTCCAGTCGCATCTGCCGTTCTCAAAATAGAGCCAAAATTATGCGGATCCTCCAAACTATCCAAAATTAGAAAGAACGGATTCGCTGTTTCAGTTTTTTCAAGCAGCTGCTCCAAAGAAAGGTACTCATAGGCTGTAACAGCCAAAACAATTCCTTGATGAACACCATGATCACTCAAAGTATCCAGCTTAGACTTTGGTACCCATTTAACTGGAACTGAACGAGTTTTAGCCGTTTCTTTTAGTTTTTCAATCTTCTCTCCAGAAATATCCTCTTGTAAAAATAGCTTGTTGCCCCGATCATTCTCCAGTGCTTCAAGAGAAGCGTGGTAGCCAAAAATAAAATCCCCGTTATTTTCTTCAACTGATGCCTGGCTTTGCTGAACTCTAACAGTTTTTTTTTCTCTGCGTTTCCCTTGATATTTATTTTTTGCTGGTTTCATTTTTTTCACCTATCTCCTTTATACACCATGTAATCAGTTCTTCCAAGCGTTCTGTCCGCTTTAATAAATGTAGATAACCCATCAGCGCTTCAAAACCAGTAGATTTGCGGTAAGAAGCCACATCTGCATTTTTAGCAAATGTATGACTTTTTGCATTTCGTCCTCGTTTATAGATTAGCTCCTCTTCGTCTGTCAGTATGCCCTCTAAAAGCATTTTCTCGCTTAAATCAGCCTGCGCCTTCGCTGATACATAGCTAGTTGCGGAGCGATGAAGCATATTCGGCTTTGTCAGACCTTGAGCAACTAGATAGTCCCTAATATAAATTTCGTAAATAGCGTCCCCTACATAAGCTAACGCTAAACCATTCAGCTGTGTATAGTCCATCATTTTTCCCGTCTCCATCTTGTCCCCTGCTGTGTATCCTCCAAAATAATTCCCTGATCTTTCAACAAATCTCTAATCTCATCGCTACGGGCAAAATTACGGTCTTTTCTCGCCTGGTTTCGTTCTTCGATTAGCTGGTCTACCTCATCATCTACCAGCTCCTCAGGCGTAAGTAAAATGCCAAAAACAGTTAACAGCTCTGTATACAAGCTCAATGCCTGCTGCAGAACGTTTTGAGAAACAGCTGTTTCTCCACTGTATTCGTTCATCCATTTCGCTAGTTCATAAACAACGGTAATACCGTTTGCAGTATTGAAATCATCATCCATTTCTTTGATAAAACGCTCTTTCAGCAGGTTTAACTGTTCTAGACGTACTGCATCATCTGCCAGCGTTTCTTCTGCTGCTTCTTTTCTGAATGACAGATTTTCAAAAGCAATTTTTAGTTTTTGATAATTAGCGGCTGCATCCTTCACTGTTGCTTCACTGTAGCGGACAGGACGACGATATTGAGTCGTTGCCATGAAAAAGCGTAGAATCTGCGGATCTACTTCCTTGATCAGCTCGTGAACAGTCACAAAATTCCCTAATGACTTGCTCATTTTTTCTTCCTCTTCACCAATCGTAACATAGCCATTGTGCATCCAGTAGTTTGCAAAGGTTTTACCAGTCTTAGCTTCACTTTGGGCAATTTCGTTTTCATGATGAGGAAACTCCAAATCTTGTCCTCCACCGTGAATATCGATGGTCTCTCCCAAGTGTTTCGTTGCCATGACTGAGCATTCAATATGCCAGCCTGGACGCCCTGGTCCCCAAGCAGAATCCCAGGAAATTTCACCTTCCTTCGCAGATTTCCATAATGCGAAGTCAAGAGGGTCTTCCTTCAGCTGTAATTCTTCACCTGTGCGCTGACTTGCACCGATTTCCAGCTCATCAATTGACTGATGGCTTAATTTACCGTAGCCCTCGAATTTTCTTGTACGATAGTAAACGTCTCCCTGCACTTCATAAGCATAGCCTTTATCAATCAGTACCTGAATAAACGTTTGAATATCAGACATGTGGTCCATCACACGAGGATTAGCTGTCGCAGGCTTTACGTTCAAAGCCTGAGTATCTTCAGTAAATGCTTGAATAAAGCGATCTGCTACCGCTGGCGCACTAATTCCCAGTTCTTTGGCAGCCCGAATAATTTTATCGTCTACATCAGTAAAATTAGAAACATAGTTCACCTCATAGCCCCGATATTCAAAGTAGCGGCGAATCGTATCAAAAGCGATTGTGCTGCGGGCATTTCCAACATGGATGTAGTTATAAACAGTCGGTCCGCAGACATACATGCTAACCTTTCCTGCCTCTAATGGTACAAACTCTTCCTTCTGTCTGCTCAATGTATTATAGATTTGTATCATGTGTTTCCCCTACCTTCTTTCCTTTAATCCTTACTATTTTTGCTGGGATTCCTACCGCTGTAGCATCCGCCGGAACATCAATCAAAACAACTGCTGCTGCACCAATCTTAGACCGTTCTCCGATTGTTACCGGCCCCAGTATCTGCGCATTAGCAGAGATAACTGCTCCTTTTTTTACTGTAGGATGGCGCTTACCGCAGTCTTTTCCAGTTCCGCCTAAAGTTACGCCGTGGAACAAAACAACATCTGTTTCAATCTCGGCTGTTTGTCCGATGACCACACCCATTCCATGGTCGATAAAAACGCCTGGGGCAATTTTAGCTCCGGGATGAATCTCAATACCTGTCAGAAAACGCCAAAATTGAGCATGAATTTTAGCCAGCAAATAAAGATGATGCCTATAGAAAAAATGTGACAATCTATGCCAAAACAAGGCATAAACACCTGGGTATGTAAGTAAAACTTCTGCAGTAGAACGAGCCGCTGGATCATTCTTTTTTACAGCTGCAACTGCTTGTTTCAACCAACTCACTAGTTATCCCTCCTTTATCATTTCTTCTTTTCCCATCTATCAAAGAATTTTATCCTTAATTAAATGAACAGCGACTGCTTTCGAATGTAATTAAAGCAAAAAAACGCCCTTTGAATGGAAAATTTCCATTCAAAAGACGTTTGCACGCGGTCCCACTTTTTTTCATAAAGCAGAAGTCTGCTTTATCTCAATACAGGTAACGTCTGTTCTACGTTTTCAGCTACTGACTTCGCTGAAACCACTCAAAGGGGCATTTCAGATGCTTCTGCTGACTATTTCCACCACCCATAGTCTCTCTGTGAACAGTATACTTCTTACTTTTCCTTCTCACTGTGTTTCTTTATCCTTGTTTATAAAACATTTTCTAAATGTGCCAGAGCCTTTTCTTTACCTAAAAGCTCAATTGTTTCCGCCAGCTCCGGTCCGTGCATTTGCCCAGAAACAGCCACACGAATTGGCATGAATAGGTTCTTCCCTTTGACGCCAGTTTCTTTTTGAACTGCCTTAATTGCCGCTTTAATCGCTGGAACATCTAATACGTCCATCGCTTCCAGCTGTGCTTTGAAGGCCTTTAAGACTTCCGGTACCGTTTCTCCTGCCAGTACTTCCTTCGCTGCATCATCTAAAACAGGATGTTCGTTAAAGAACAGATTAGACAGCTCAACGATTTCTGCCGCATAGCTCATTTGATCCTTATACAGGCTAACCAGCTTCTTCAGCCACTCGATACGCTCAGAAGACGGATTTTCTTCTACTCTGCCGTCAGCAATCAAATAAGGTATGCACATATCTGCCAGCTTATCCAATTCGACTTGCTTCATGTACTGATTATTAACCCACTCCAGTTTTTTACCATCAAAAGCAGCTGGTGACTTGCTCAAACGTTCCGGATCAAAGATTTTTACCAGTTCTTCTTGAGCAAAGACTTCTTCTTCTCCTACTGGAGACCAGCCTAATAAAGCAATAAAGTTGAACATGGCTTCCGGCAGATACCCCAATTCCCGATACTGTTCAATAAACTGCAGGATTGTTTCATCACGTTTACTTAATTTCTTCCCTGTTTCTGAGTTAATAATCAGCGTCATATGTCCAAAATGAGGCGGAGTCCAGCCAAATGCTTCATAAATCATCAATTGTTTTGGTGTATTGGCAATATGGTCATCTCCACGCAATACATGGGTGATTTTCATCATGTGATCATCCACAGCTACTGCAAAATTATACGTAGGCATGCCGTCGCGTTTTTGGATGACAAAGTCGCCGCCAGTATTGTCTGATTCAAAGGCGATATCTCCCTTAACCATATCTTCAAAGGTATAGGATGTATTCCGCGGAACTCGAAAACGTACAACTGGTTGTATGCCCTGTGCTTCTTTTTCAGCTTGTTCGGAAGGAGATAGATTGGCACATTTCCCACCATAGTGAGGCATTTCCCCCCTAGCTCTTTGTGCTTCACGTTCCTCTTCCAGTTCTTCTTCTGTACAATAACATTTATATGCTCGATTGCTGCTCAACAGCTGATCAATCAGCGGCTGATAAATATCTTTTCTTTCAGACTGACGATATGGTCCGTATTTTCCAGGATTTTCCGGTGATTCATCCCAGTTAATTCCCAGCCAAGCCAGGTTTTCCAGCTGACTTTTTTCACCGTCTTCAATATTACGCTTCTGATCTGTATCTTCTATCCGGATAATGAATTCACCGTCATTGTGACGGGCAAATAAATAATTGAATAATGCTGTTCTTGCATTTCCAATATGCAAGTGTCCTGTTGGACTTGGTGCGTAACGTACACGAACTTTTGTCATAGTCTTTTCCTCTTTCTACTTTTCAAGTAAAGCGACCGCCATCGCTCCCATACCTTCTTCACGTCCAATAAAGCCCATTTTCTCCATTGTTGTTGCTTTGATATTAACCTGAGTTTGGTCAATACTACAAGCAACAGCAATATTCTCTTTCATCTTTTCAAGATGCGGCTTCATTTTCGGCTGTTCTGCTAAAATTGTACAATCAATATTGTTAATAGTAAAGCCTGCTGACAGAACTTTTTTGTTTGCTTCACGCAGCAGCTCTATAGAATCTGCATTTTTGAATGCCGGATCTGTGTCTGGAAATAAATGACCGATATCCCCTAGGCCCGCTCCCCCTAATAAAGCATCTGTAATCGCATGGAGTAAAATGTCTGCATCAGAATGTCCCAAAAGCCCTTTTTCAAAGGGAATCTCTACACCACCGATAATCAGCTTGCGTCCCTCTGTCAACTGGTGTACATCAAATCCCTGTCCAATTCTAAACATACTGCTTTAACTCCTTTTTCTTTTGACAATTGCCTCACCAATCAGCATATCCTCTGGTGTTGTCAATTTGATATTCTCATAGCTCCCTAATACCATAGAGACGGGCAGGTCACTATACTTTTCCATAAGTGATGATTCGTCTGTTCCTAAAAAAGCTTCTGCCCGTGCTTTTTCATGAACCCCTAGCAAGTCTTTACCAAAAAATGCCTGCGGTGTCTGAATCTGCCACAGTGTATCCCGTGGAATCGTTTCTTCCACCTGTCCCTTTACAACCCGCTTAATTGTATCCTTCACTGGAACACCCAGTATAGCTGTTCTTGTTTCCATCACTTTGGCATGGAGTGCCTTTAACTGCGACAACGTGACAAACGGGCGGGCGCCATCATGCACCATCACAATATTTTCAACACTCTTTAATGCTTTTAAACCATTATATACACTGTACTGGCGTTCACTTCCACCAGAAACAATCGTTACCGGACAGCTTTGGCTTTTTTTTAGTTTACGAACCGCGGCTTCCAAAAGGCTTTTTTCATTCGCTTGAGTAACCAAAATAATGTGTTTACACGCTGGGTCACTAAAAAAGGTCTTCAGCGAATAAAGAATAATCGGCTTTCCCATAAGATTAAGCAGAATTTTATTACGTGAAGCATTCATTCTTTTCCCTTGTCCAGCCGCCAATAATATAACTTCGTACTCTTTCATAGCCTACTTCTTCTCATTCGCCTGACTACCGCCTTTATTCTCATCAAGACCTCGACCAGAATGGGCAGGTTTTGCAAAAATCATTCGTCCGGCTGCTGTTTGAAGTGCACTTGTCACAACGACTTGAATATGCTCATTCATGTAATGCTGACCGTCCTCCACTACAACCATCGTTCCATCATCCAAATAAGCTACACCCTGCTGTCTTTCTGTTCCGGCTTTTACGACCATCACATTCATCGTTTCGCCAGGGATAACTACCGGCTTAACTGCGTTCGCCAGCTCATTAATATTCAATACTGGAACATTTTGAAATTCGGAAACTTTATTTAAATTATAGTCATTTGTCACCACAACGCCGTCAAGAAGCTTCGCCAGCTTAATCAGCTTACTGTCAACCTCGGCAATATCTTCAAAATCCCCGTCATACATTTCTACGGAAATTCCATCTTCTTTCTGCAGCGCATTTAGAATATCCAGACCCCGGCGGCCGCGAACACGTTTTAGACTGTCTCCAGAATCAGCAATATACTGCAATTCATACAATACAAAATTAGGAATCAGTAAAACACCTTCCAAAAAACCCGTCTTTGCAATATCATAAATTCGGCCATCAATAATTACACTAGTGTCAAGAATTTTATATTTATGAAAATGATCCTCAACTTTGCGCTCTAACAGCTGACCTTCGTTTTCAGCGGGTTTCTTTTGTCTACTTGTAAATATCTTCTTCCATTCATCAATCCGCGTGGTTCCCATACGGAACCCTAAATAGCCCAGCATAATCATTAACAAAATAGGCAGTAAACTGTTAACAACTGGAATTTCCAGATTGTACATTGGAATTGAAATAATTACACCAATCGTTAATCCGATAATTGCACCAATACTCCCAAATAGTAAATAAGTAAGACTTACCTCATTTAATGATTTTTCTACTCGCTTAACTGCTGAAACAATATACTTTGCTAACACTAAAGATAAAATAAAGAAAATAATTGCACCGATTAAACTGTTAGTAAAGTTATTGTTCAGCCATTGATTATCTGCCTGTTGAATCATCTGCCACGCTGTAGGTAATAATGAAATGCCTAGACTAGCGCCGACGATAACCATCAGTACAGTGATTACACGTTTCTGCATGCATTCTCCTCCTCCATAAATTTTACGACTATCCTTGTATTAAGCTGGGAGAAGCTTCACCTAGTAGTGATGCTTCTCTCAACCAATTATTCGTCAGTAAACAGCAAAATCAGCCTAATATAAGACCCCTTGCTATTTAAAAACTTTTCTCAGTGTCTCTCCAATTGTTGAGACACCAATAATTTCAATCGTTTTTGGCGGATCCCAGCCGCTCAAATTATTCTTAGGGACATAGATTCGGGTAAATCCGAGCTTTTCGGCTTCCCGAATTCGCTGTTCTATACTGTTGACCCTGCGTACTTCACCAGTCAAACCAATCTCACCAATAAAACATTCGGTGGGGGCTGTTCCTTTTTCCTTATAGCTGGAAGCAATACTAACTGCCACAGCTAAATCAATTGCTGGTTCATTCAGCTTGACACCGCCTGCCGCTTTTAAATAAGCATCCTGATTTTGCAGCAGCAGCCCAGCTCTTTTTTCAAGTACAGCCATAATTAAAGACACTCGGTTAAAATCAAGGCCTGTTGTTGTTCGCTTAGCATTACCGAAAACGGTCGGTGTAACTAGCGCCTGCACCTCTACAAGAATCGGACGACTTCCTTCCATTGCTACGACAATGGCTGAGCCAGTAGCGCCATCCAGCCGCTCCTCTAAAAATACCTGAGAAGGGTTGGCAACCTCTTCTAATCCATGTTCCCGCATTTCAAAAATACCGATTTCATTGGTAGAACCAAACCGATTCTTTACTGCACGCAAAATCCGAAACGTATGATGCTTGTCACCTTCAAAATACAGCACCGTATCTACCATGTGCTCCAGCATTCGCGGACCGGCAATTGATCCGTCCTTGGTTACATGACCGACAATAAAAATGGCAATGCCGTTGGTTTTAGCTAGCTTCAGTAGTTCAGCCGTCGTTTCTCTAACCTGACTGACGCTTCCTGCAACACTAGTCACATCAGGCTGGGTCATTGTTTGAATAGAATCGATAATCACGTAATCAGGTTCCAGCTTTTCGATAGCTCGGGCAATCTCCTGCATATCTGTTTCAGCATATAGGTAAAAATCAAGATTGGCTGTTCCAAGTCGTTCTGCTCGAAGCTTAATCTGATCCGCACTTTCTTCTCCTGAAACATAGAGAACCTTGCCTCCGACTTCGGTTAGCTGCTGAGAAACCTGCAGCAGCAGTGTTGATTTTCCAATCCCCGGATCCCCGCCGATTAAAACCAGTGAGCCCGGCACAACACCACCGCCTAAAACCCGGTTGAGCTCTGCCAGCTTTGTTGCTACCCGAGGTTCTTTCCGGGGAACAACCTCTGTCAGCTTCTGCGGCTGTGTTTTCTTCCCGGTTAGACTAACTCTTACTCTTCTATCAGAAGTATCCTGAATTGCTACTTCTGTCATTGAATTCCATTGTCCGCAATTTGGACAACGGCCTAAGTATTTAGGCGAAATATAGCCGCAGGATTGACATTCAAATTGGACTTTTGCTTTTTTGGCCATACCACAACTCCTTGTACTGCATTTGTTACATTATTTTCAAAATGACTGATAACATTTTAACATACTATCTTCTTATTACACTAAGACTTATCAACTAAAAAGCGAACTTTAAAGAGATTTTAATCTATCATTGTCCAGAGGATCCAAATCCACCAGTTCTCTCTGTTTCCACCTGATCCCCATCTGCTAGTAAAAATGGCTTGAAAATTCCCTGACCGATTCGTTCACCTTTTCGGATTTCAACATCTTCATAACCAAAATTCAAGAACTGAAACATAATATGTCCTTCATTATTTTCATTACCGTAGTAATCACTGTCGATTACACCTACACCATTTGCCAAAAGTAAAAAACGCTTCAGCGGGTTAGATGAACGACTGACCAGCTCAAGGTACTCATTCTGCGGCATATACGCTTTGATTCCTGTTTTTACTAAAGTAGGCTTCGGTGCAGTCCCTGTATCTTTTTGCTGCCAAATACTTGGAATAATTTTTGTTTCAGCAGCCTCAAAGTCATACCCCGCTGCTCCGCTGGTAGCACGGGCCGGAAGGTTGATTCCATTGTCCTTATAATCTGAAATAATTTCAAAACCTCGTTGTCTCATATCTCTTCTCCCTTATATTTCTGAACTGTGTTTATTATATCACACACCTGACATCCATCCTAAGATTATAGAGGCTGCTAAACCTTAATATCCACTCCTCCTATTCTGCCTTTATTACAAGAAGATTTTACTATTTTAATATACTTATTTTTTGGAAATTTTTTCTTGTTCAGTCTTTATTCTCCATTCAGTATTTTTGAATCTAAAAAAGAGCTGTGACACAGTGATGTCACAACTCTTTTCATATACAGATTTCTTTAACAAAGCTTTCTATTTCACTCAAATCCTGAAATAGAAAGCTTTGTTTATGCATTCAATCTATAATCGACAGCCTTTGACCTAGGCTGCTGCGGATGCTTTTTTCTTTTTGTTCGCTCTCAATGTGATAATACCAAAAACAAAAAGAGCAACTGTGCCTACAAACATAAGATAAATCCCAATAGCTGGGGAAATTCCTACTCTGTCAAAGCCGACAAAAACAATCAATGCATTACCAGCTGGTAATAATAAGCCTGCGATAATACTCAGAATACCTGTTATTGTATTCAAAACGCGCTTCTTTGTCACCAATGTCAACACTGCAAAAATTCCGACAAGAACCACTGCAATTGTCACAAACATGGCAATTTCTCCATCACCATCTTCCCAGTAAGACGAATATGTCTCTGAACCATAGGCCATGATTGGCAAAAACAAACTGATAAAGCTTACAACAAGAGACGCGATAACCCCCATTACCGGCCACACCTTAATTCCTTTAGTTTCCATTTTTTCTCCTTTTTTTCTTACATTATTTTGCATTTAAAAAAATTAAATACTTAAACATAATAGCATAATTCAAAGTGTTCGTTCAACCTTATTTAGACGACAGGACACAAACGAACTACATGTAGCTATTATAATATAAATAACAGAAAAAATTGATAAAATAAATGAACGTATTATTACTGAAATGCGGCGAATAACTACAAAAAACGTTTCTATTAGAAGAGACTGAAAATTCTAGCACTGACCCACCTATTTATCGATTACTTTTCAATAGTTATCTCTCTATTTTTGAATAACCGCTCATACAAAATAAAGAAGAGCAGATAAAGCAGGATGCCTATACTAACATAATGAATCGTATCTATAATTTGTACTGTTTGAGGAGTATTTGCTTTATGCCCCGTAATCTGCAATACAGTACTGGCAGAAATTCCAAACTCTTTCGTCATAACCCAAAGTCCTGTTATCAGCAAGAGCTGATGAGTAATGCTTCCTTTAGATTGAGTGCTGTACTTCATAATAATGCGCTGATCCTGTGGCAGTTCTTCATTCTCTGCATATGTCTGATTTAAATAAGTACTGGTTCCGCTGATAAACAGACTGAATATAAGAACCCCAAATGGAAATATCGCTGGAAATAACAGTAACAATAATGAAAAAATCAACCCAAAGATATGAAGCAGCTCTCTATCCACTCTTGGGAACAGCTGATAAATATAGCGTATTAACAGCTTAGAAATTAGAATTCCCAGCAGATAAGGTAAGTATAAATATAAAGTGATTTTATCATTTCCAAAGTAGAAAGCGGTGTAGAAGGTGCCGAACAATAGAATAAAATTCGTACACATGCCATTAATAAAGGTCAGGAGATTTAGCCAGATTGGCAGCTTCCAATTTTTGTGAATCGTATTGATATACCATGCAGCCAAAAGCAGACAGATTGAGAAGCCTATGACTGCAGCAGTTAAAAATTCTGAATCAAATAATGCCCTTGCTAAGCGAACAATAATCAACAAAATAAAATAAACTAAAAATAACAAAAACTCTTTCATAAAAAATGTTTGCTGATCTATTTTCTCTAGTTTTCTATCTTCAACTGGATAATCATTAACCGTTCGAAAAGAAGCTAAAAATAAAAAAGTATATTCTGCAAAGATTACTATTCTCTTTCCTGGAAAGTTTATCATTAGCGCGCCTAAAAAGATGCCAAGCAAAATAGCGAGAAACAGAAAATCGAATATTCCGCTTTTCTGCTGCTCAATATTCAGCTCTTTCCGCTGATATTTAATTGTCGTATTGGCTGGCGGCAGCCATGCGGCACTTAAACCAATTAAAACTGCTGCCAAATAATAGCAGGGTAGCCACCATTCACCCAAAATTCCAAAAATGCTTCCAAGACCACCGACAATCAAAGAAAGCCATAAAACATGAAGCGTCGTCAGCCCTAGGCGAAAGCTTTTCAATAAGAAAATGCCTGTCATCCGTACTGTGTAAAAAAGAACAAAAGGCAAAACACTTTCTAAGTTGACACCTGTATGCAAATTTAAAAAAACCAGATAAGGGATAAATGTAATTGTATTGGTCAGCACAAAAGGAATTGCTGGAAATGATTTTTGAACAGCTGGTTTTTTAGACGCCATATTTTCAACTCCTTCTATTTTGATTTTGTTAGTCTTGTTTATAGTCTATCACTGCCAAAAGACAAAATCGAAAGAAAACCTCTTTTTTAAGGCTATTTCTTTGAAATTTATTAGTTATTTTTTATTAAGCTGTTTCTACTTGTAGCTTCTTTCTCATTTTCTAGGATAAGAGATGTACAAATATAAATATTTTTTATTTATTATAAGATAAAACAGACACGATGAGAAGCGCTTTCTTACAGTTTTCATTAAAAATTACTTTTTCACTTATTTTACTCTACAAATCAGTTTTTCTTATGAATGAACAGGCAAATAAATCAGTCTTTTTTAATATATAACTCCTATAAAATTGAGATATATCACAATTATCTTTGCCTGTAGGTCACTTTCCGTACTCAGTATCTTTTACAGGATTTACAGTGGTGTAACTACCCACCTCACTGTTTATTCAAATTTAAGTACGCAAAAAAATGTAGAAATAGATTATTGTTCCAAACTCGCCATTAAAAGAACCTTTTTTATTGCTGAGATGCACCGTAAGGTACACGTCGATGTTGATCCGTAGCTGCTTAGCTATCAAAATTTAGCATTTCTGTTCCAACCTCTATATAATAATAAAGAAGGAGGGAAAATCTATGTTTCAGTTAATTCGAACGTTTATTACCGTATATGAAACAAAAAATTTTACCCAAGCTGCGGATATTCTGTTCTTATCCCAACCGACAGTATCTGCTCAAATCAAAAAATTAGAAGAACAGCTACAAACAGTCCTCTTTATTCGCAAAGCCAAGCAAGTCATTCATCCTACATCTGAAGCAGTCTTTCTATATCCAAGATTTTTAACTATTTTAGAAGAATGGGAGGACTCTGTAGCACGCGTTTCAAAAAAGGAATTATTTAGAGAAAAGTGTGTGATTGCCTGCTCTCATACCTGCTCTGTTCATTTTGTTCCTAAATTTACACCAGCACTTCTCGCACATTTCCCAACAATTGACTTCAGTTTTTTAACAATGAACTCAGCAACGGTTGTCGAACAGTTGGAACAAAATAAAATAGATATTGGCTTTATCGAAAATTCCGAACTCACCAGCCCGCAGCTGACACGAACCGCTATTTATGAGGATCAATTAGTTTTGGCTGGCTCTCCTGAAGCTGACTACTGGCTGCTTCGGGAACAATCTTCCGGACTTCGTTATTACAACGAACGTTATTTAAAAGAACACAATTTAACACCGCCAATTATTCAAGTAAATAACAATGAAGTTATTTTAGCTTTGCTTGAGGAAGGTATCGGGCGCTCAGTCATTTCTAAAATGTCTGTCACCAGCCAAATTAACTGGATGCCGCTTCCTGAGGAAAGCACCCGTAAGCTCTACCTTGTGGCTCATAAAGAACGATTCCGAAAAGAAATTGATGCGATCTGCCAATACATCGAAGAACAGCTTTTTAATTAGAAAGCGAAGTTGTAATAGTGGTGTTTCACCTTAAAAAAATCAGACTATACTGCGAATGGTTTCTTCCATTCGCAGTATAGTCTGATTTTTTTCCGAAGAGAACGCTTCGGGAACACTGTTTATTCAGTTTTAAAGGATGAAAGTATGAGAATGCGCGCACTGACTTGTTTCTTTTTTTCTTGAACAAAAGGCAACCCTGCCTCATATGAGACAGGGTTAGGAAAGTATTAAATGAAAAAGTTTGGTTATTGGGTTGTCTATAGAATACGACAGCTACCTTAAATCAACCTTAAAAACAAAGCATTATTTTTTTCCTATAGTCACCTTCTCAACCTTTTGATATCATAAACGTTAAATACTATTTTAGTTGGTTGGGGAGGGTTTTAATTGAAAAAAATCGGAATTATTCTACTTTTAGGTCTGTTCACTGGATGCACAGCACATCATGAGACAAAAAACACCGCAGTTCCTGCATCTAGTATTGAATCATCAAGCACTATTGAAACAGAAGAACAGGGAATTATCTATGATGTAGAAGATTCAGAAATTATCGAACACATCATCAACACCGTTTTAAATAACCAGGATAAGAAACGGGAAGAATTAGACATCAGTATTTACACTCATGATAATTCTTTTCAGCGGAATATTTGGGTAGCCCATGCTGTATTTTCAGATAACACCACAGCCTACCTGCTTTATATCAAAGAAGCCGGCAAGCTGGTGGAAATAGATAAAAATGAATTTGACGGTAAAGTGACCAGCATTCAAAAAAGAAATCACTCGGATACAGCCATTTATAAAGAAAAAAATAATGAATAAAACCACAGCTGGCCTTGTAAACGCTAGAGATAATAAGAAACATCTAGCTAATCTAACTTTTCATAGTCGGAATATTATGGCATGTATTTTTTTATTCATTATCTCCAAATGAAACTCTAGGCATTAAAGAACCTTATTGCCTGTCATTCAATGATTCAAATATAATTTAAACCATTACTTCTCGAAGATGAGGGATTGTCGAGGTTGTTACCAGGGCAACACTGCCGCCAAAAGCTCCTGTAATATGCTTCAGCACCCATTGATTCGGTTTTTCTTCTTTAAGAAGCAGCTGCGCTAACCGTTCTCTATTTTCAAGAGTATCATACTTGCTGTCTATAATTTCTGCTGTATTATACTGACCTTTTAATAACGGCGAATAAGCTACCAGTGTTAATTCAAGGTGTGTAGTTAAATAGCTTTTCATATCCGCATTCAGCGCTACCTGAGGAAACAGATCGGCATCAATCACTGGCGCCAAATAGCTGTATCTTTGCTGTATAGCACTGAAAAAAGGCAAATCCCGTACCAGACAAATCTGTCGCGCCTTTTCAAGCCGCCAGCTAAAAAAATTACTACAACCAATTTCCTGCACAACACCTTCTCTTATGAGTTCAGCCAATGTTTCCATTACTTCTTCCTGCGGTGTCTTAAAATCATCAACATGAAGATACAATAAATCAATCGTATCTGTCTGAAGGCTATTTAAGGACTTTTCAACAGAACGGAGAATCACTTCACGACTCAAGCCCTCCATTTGCTCAAACCCTTTAGCGCTTAGTGCCCCCACTTTTGTGGCCAACACCATTTTTCCATGCTTCTTGGCATGAGTCAGCCATTTGCCGATAACCCGTTCACTTTCCCGACCGTCGCCGCCATTCCAGACAGCATAATTATTTGCTGTATCGATAAAGTTTCCTCCTAATGACGCATATTCTGTCATCAAATTAAATGACTGTTCTTCAGAAACCTTCGTTCCAAAATTAATTGCACCCAGCCCAATACTACTAACCTCTAAAGAAGATCCTACGATTCTTTTTTCCATTACTATTTTCCTCCTTTTCTGTTGAAATCCAACATCAGCTTCAGTATAGCTGCCTGATGAACCCGGCACAAGAAGGCACTTTATTGTGGTATACTTACAAAAAAGTGGTCTAAGGAGTATAAGATAATGAAACAAATGGATTGGGAGGACAGCTGTCCTCTAGTGACGACCCAAAGAATTATGGCTGGCAAATGGAAGCTGTCAATTATCTGGTTTCTAGCGGAACATTCTGTTATGCGGTTTAACGAGCTAAAATCGGCATTTGATGACCCGGCACTCACCCAGAAAATGCTGACGCAGCATTTAAAAGAGCTGCAGGCTGATTCACTCGTCATCCGTACTGTATATAATACCGTTCCGCCTAAAGTTGACTATCGCCTAAGTGAGCTGGGAGAAAGCTTTATTCCAATTATGAGAAGTATGGAAACCTGGGGGAAAAGCTATCAGAAAGCTACTGATGCAAAAAAACACAGTGAAGAATCTTCAGGATGATAAGATTCTTCACTGTGTTTTCATGCTATTATTTATTTTTCCAGTACCTGTTCTCTTTCTCTAACTACCTGCACGTCAGAATCTTTGGTTCCTCTGAACAAATAGAAACAAAGATAAGAAACGCCTAATACTAGGACTGCAATAAACAGGATTGGCAGGAAAACACTAACGGTTGATTGTTTAAACAATACGCCCATCAGCATTTGACCTAAAGGAACAGCACATTGAGCAACAGCGATGATGGTAGCCATTACCTTACCAATATTTTCTCTAGGTGTAATTCGTTGAACTGTTGCAATCAAATAGATGGAGATGCTGCTCATCAGCATACCGATTGGAATACCTGTAACAACAAAAGCCATAAATCCTATCATGTTGCCGGAAGAATTGCCGGCAAAGCTAAGTCCCACGTTCATCAACAACATCAGCACACCAGAAATAGTAAAGGTAAGATAGAAATTATTAAAACGAAGATTTTTGGTAAGCGGTCCGGCTAGCACTGCGCCTAAAATATTTGCCAGACTAAATAGCGACATGCCAATACCATACAGTGTATCATTCGCTTGTAAAACCACTCTTAAAATGATTGGTGTACCAACAATAAAAAATGGTGTCAGTACAAAATTGATTAATGCAGCAATGAAAATTGTTTTCAAAATAACTTTATTGTTGCGAACCTCATGAAAGCCGTCAACTAAATCGGAAGTCAATGTCTTGAGCATACCTGATTCCAATGCTCTTTTTTGAAAAGGTATTTTGATAAATGTCTCAATTACAGCAGCAGCGATAAAGAATAAGATACTGCTGGCCACCAGCATTTGAGCACCCATCAGGCTGTACAAAATACCGCCGATAATCGGTGCTACAACATTTGACATAGACAATATGCCATTTACCAGCCCATTCACCTTCTCCAGCTCACTTTCTTTTACCAGTAAAGGAATACTGGCCGTTACTACCGGCGTATCAAAGCTTCCCACAATTGATAAGACAAAAAGTAAAATGCCTATCATAAGAATAGACTGTCCTGTTCCCAGTACAAAGAACAACAGCAGCGCCAACACGGCATTTGCAACATCCATTAGTACCATTAGCATACGACGGTCAAAGCGATCGGCAATAGCTCCGCCAATCGGCGAAAACAATACAGGAATGCTGGAAACTGCCAGCACTGTAGCAAAAACATCAGCCCGTCCAGTTTGATCTAATACATACAAAGATAATGCAAACCGTAGAATAGCCCCGCCAAAAACCGATATAAACTGCCCTAAAATCAAAAATAAAATATTTCTTTGGTCTTTTTTCATTTTAAACAATCCCCCAAAATTATTATTTCCCAAATAAACAACACTCGTTCTTTTTCTACTACATTTACAAGTATAACATTTCTTTAGCTTTTGGTTTTCAGCCTGGGGAAGGATTTATTCTAGTACTTTAGCTGTAAAAAACGCATATTAGGTCTACTTTCAATACCCAACATGCGCTTAGCTTACAAGAACTCAATTTTCATATACAGTTTTATCACGCTGAAATTTTCTCAAATAGTAACGTGAAACAGGACCGGCAACTACTAATTGTAATGGTAAAGCAAATAGAATATTTAGTTTAACTGCATTTAGATAATCAAGCAGAACGTTTCCTGAAAAGCCACCCTGCAGCACTAAACCAAATAAAGACATGCAGAGCACCATCCCTAAAACCATACAACAGGATATCACTAGAGGGGTTATAGGCATTTTTCCTTTATGAATTCCAAGCAGCTTAAATGCCAGCTTTTTCGCATTTGGTCCTACTAAGAACACATCCAGCAACAGCGCTGCAAAAAAGCCTGGGATAAACCCTAATAAAAGCTCGGTAAAAATCAAACCATCTATCCCCTTATGCAGACAGCTATTATATAAGCTCATCCCCAATACCATTATCGTGCACATCATTAATGTAAAAAACATACTTTCTTTTCGATTTCTCGGCAAAATTATCGCTCCCTATTTTTTAGTAACATCTACCATGGTAGCAAATAAAAATCTTTTTCGTAAGCATTTTTTGCACGATTTGAAAAAACTCATTTTTTTTTGAAACAGAGGGACCCGCTGTTTTCTGGAAAATTTGTGAATTAGACTTGAAAGTTTCTGTATACCAAATGTTTCATGTGAAACAAACGTTACTAGCTTATAGTCGCTACTTTTTCTTCCAGTTCTTCTATCTTTTGATTCAGTTCTTGAATTGCTTGAATTATAGGAGCAATAAATTCCTCATAAGCGATAGATTTTACATCTAATCCGCCGTCAATTGAATGGTCTTGATAACCGCTAAAATCGATATCCAGCTCTTCCATAACAGCTTTGATTTCCTGTGCAATGAATCCTTGATGATAACGTTTTCTCGAACGGCTCCCGTCGTTAGGTACTTCTCGTTTTATACATTTCAATTGCCCATTTGCATCCCTATGCGTTTCATATTCACTATAAAATTCGCGGTTGTTCCATCTGAATTCGCGCGGCTGAATTTTTTTTATAAAATTTAGTCCTAGGGAAGTATCTCTGATGTCTATTTTGTCCCGAGCATCTGAGCGCAGCTGAATAGGATTAAATGCATACGGTGTCGTCTGAGAATTCCCCAGCTGTAGCTGATTGGACCCTGTCACAGAACTATTTTGTCCAATACCTGTAATATTCTCAAAATCAGCAATAGAAGGATTATTCAAAGCATTATAGCCGACTGCGGTTGCTCTTTTTATATTTTTTAAATCTCTGGCAGCAAAAAGTCCAACAGCAGTATTATAATCACCTGCTATTTTCTCTAATGCCTGCTGCCCTAATGCGGTGTTATATTTGCCCTGTGTATACTTCAATGCGCTGGAGCCAATAGCTACGTTGCTCCTAATATCTCCGGAAGCTTCGCTAAGACTGTAGCGGCCAATAGCGATATTGTCACTGATTTCAGGATTTGTGCGAAGCATATTCTTTCCATGTAAAGCCTGAAATCCTATTGATACATTAAACTTTGAAAAAGGTACTTGTTCCATAGCATACGCACCTAAAGAAACATCTCCAGACGATATACTATTGTTCATATTGGCATAGGATCCTACTACAACACTTTCACTCGACTTTATCGAATTATAAGCACTTGACACACCAATAGCTACACTTTTAGTGCTTTCAACAGCTTTTTCTAACGCATTATACCCAACTGCGGTATTGAATGTCGGTTTAATCGTCCAGCCAAGAGCATTTCTTCCTACAGCTACGTTACCTCTCACCTGTTTTGTATTTTCAGGAATAATCAGCGGTTTGTCTTTCTCACCTACATAGTCTCTCCAGTCAGTCCATAAGTTATCTAGATAGCCTGTATCCACATCTTCTCTGTAAAAATGATGGGTTCCAATTAAATCAGTATCTCCCATGGATAATCCGGCATTTGACCCCACAACGGTATTCCTTTCTGTAAGAACAGTATCCCGGCAGGCATTATCCCCAATTACAACAGTGTATTCTGCCTCAGAAACTTTCGTCATAATATTGGTTCCCATTCCGACGTTTCTTGAAAGCCTATTCCCTTTGGAAAGAAAGCTTTTATCTCCAACTACAGTATTTCCAACAGAATTTTCATCAATTGCCTGTAGCGTGTTAATGCCTAAACCAATATTATTGTACAATCTGTTTATTTGCAGATAGGTATCATTCAATACGTATTCCCTAATAATCCCTGCAGAAAGCCATTTAATGACGGCTCCTGCCCCCTTTATTTTAGTAGTAGGCAATTTTCGCAATAAGTAGCTTCCTTTAGGAAAAAATAGCATCCCAATTTTTTCTGCCTCTAAAACAGCTGCCGTATCATCGGTTGTTCCATCACCTTGTGCGCCAAACCATTTAACATTTACGCCTCTTTCAGTAAATTCATTTTTCACTCTTTTTAAAGCAGATTGATCTTGCTCATATTCTCTAAACTCGCTGCTTTGTCCTAAATCTATCTCATCCATAAACATCCTCCTTATTATTATAATGTGCCTGAAAACTCTAACGGCGAATCGTTATATAATTTACCTCTCAAAGCTAAGTGACGCTAGTTTCTTTCAAGGAATAGTTATCAAAGCAGCGCATGCCATTCTGTTGCTATACTTAAGTAAACAAAACTGGCCGCTCGCTTATACGGCACATTGCCAGTTCTATTTGCCTAAAGACCTGCTAACAGAATGGTATCGTACGAAAATAAAAGTCATTTTTCAATCAATAGTATTAAAAATGACTACTCTGAATTGAGCTAGCTTGTGGTTTTGCTTGATTTCCAAAACAATCTTGAAAAATTTAGATGCCATTCTACTTTTCAGACACTTCCTAATAAGAATATAGGATATCTTTCTTTACAAACTCCCATTTTACTCCCATTTTTAAAGAACAAGTCTCCCCAATCCTTAGCTTGTTCATCGTTCACTACTTTAGAGCCTTGCCTCTGCTAATATTTGCTATAATAATGATATGTAAAATGTTCGCGGGAGGGATTATTGTGTTTCAAAAAGATTATTATCAAAAACAAGCAGATACACTTAAAAAGAAGCTGACTCGTCGAAATTTTGATGTTCATATTTGTCAAGACTTTAAGAATGCACAAATGACAGCCTTGGATTTAATTGATTCCAGCAAAACGGTTGCTTTTGGCGGTTCTGTTACACTTCAGCAAAGTCAAATCATAGATGCCCTAAATCAGCGAAAACAAGCAGTTATTAATCGGGATTTAGCTGAAACTCCTGAAGAAAGACATCAGCTGATGAGACAGTCCTTATTAGCTGATTATTATTTGACTAGTGTCAACGGCATCAGTGAAGACGGCATTTTAGTCAATATTGATAGTGTGGGAAACCGGGTTGCTGCTCTTTCCTACGGTCCAGATAAAGTAATTGCTTTTGTCACTATGAATAAGATTTATGGAAATCTGGAAAGCACCATTGAAACAGTCAGGAAGAAAACGGCTCCGGAAAATGCTTTTCGTTTAGGCCTAACAACAACGCCCTGTATAAAAACCGGGCAGTGTGGAAGCTGTCTAAAGGAAGAATGCATTTGCAGTATGATTTCTCTTATACGCCGTTCCAAAATAGACAGGCGAATGACCATTTTATTAATTTTGGAAAATGGTGGAATTTAATTCAAAAGAGACGGGGCATATCTACTTTCCAGTCTTGTTTTTTGTTTTAAATCCGAACAACGGCATCTCAGTCCTTGTATGCTGCGAGAAGCCGAGTATAGTAAGAACCATAGACACAAAAGCAGCTGAACCTAATTTTTTCTTCTTGCTTTTTGCTTTGAATAGATGATACATTCAAAAAGCATATAGGATAATACTGGATATAGAAGAAAATACGAGGAGGAAATCAGGATATGGATAAAATGCGTTTTCATGATATGACAATTCATTGGTTGGATGGCGGGAATACAGCGATGGACGGAGGTGCAATGTTTGGCGTTGTACCTAAACCGCTTTGGTCCAAAAAGTATCCGGCAAATCAAAATAATCAGATTGAACTACCGACCGACCCGATACTGATTCAATACCAAGGAAGAAATATTTTAATCGACAGCGGCGTAGGAAACGGCAAGCTGTCAGAAAAACAAAAACGTAATTTTGGCGTCTGGTCTGAACCTAAAATAAAAGAGAGTCTAGCCGAATTGGCACTGCTTCCTGAAGATATTGATACCATTCTTATGACTCATATGCACTTTGATCACGCTGGCGGGTTAACGGGTTATGACGAAAACGGTCGATTGGTTTCCTGCTTTCCTCAAGCAAAAATTATTATTAATGAGACTGAGTGGAATGAAGTAAGATATCCTACTGTGCGGTCAAAAAGTACCTATTGGAAAGAGAATTGGGAAGCTGTTGAAAAACAGGTTGTTACATTTTCGAAATGCTACAATGAACTTTCTGATATTGAATTAATTCATACAGGCGGGCATAGCAACGGGCACTCTATTGTTAAATTGACACAAAAAAATGAATGGATTTTTCATATGGCTGACTTGATGCCCACACAGGCACATCAAAATCCTCTATGGGTATTAGCGTATGATGACTATCCAATGGATTCCATTTATGCAAAGGAACGGCTCCTACTTGAAGGCTATGAGAAAAAGGCAATGTTTATTTTCTATCACGATGCTTACTACCGAATGATTCAATGGTCTTCTGATGGAAAGAAAATCCTTAACCAGCAGCTGCGAAATAAAACACCCTTTATTCCCAACCCGCTGCTATCAACTGAACCAAAAAAAGCCGATTAATGAGCTATCAGTCTATTAGATAGAATTAATACAGCTATAAGAATTTTTGAGTAGTAAAAGAAAGCAGCTTAGTTTATGGTATAGCTGAAGAGACTCGATGATTAAACTCATTGGCTATTCGAAGAATACTCATTTGATTTAGCTAAAAACTGCCAGTTAGGGAGAAAGATTATGGGTGAATTAAATTTATTCTGGGAGCAATACAACCAGCTGTTTTGTTTTGAACATACTATTAGAAATGAACTTGATCCAACGGAATTAGAGCACATCAAAAATATTGTGGAAGAAAAATTAAAAAATCTATTATCCTATGAGAGTGAACTTGAACAAAAATCTTTGATTGATTATTTGGATATTCCTAAAGGAATCAGTAAAGAAAAAATTCTTTTTTCTGTCCAAATTAGTGAAATTGACAACGAAAAAATCGAGCTGTTTGTTGTTGGTACAGACAAGGCTCATCAGCAAATTTGCTGTACATTTTTTGAACGAGTCTTTATTCAAAGAACCAATGAGCAATTCTTGAACTTTCCTGCTAATACATTCTTGAAGCTGGGATTCGAACATCGTGAATACAAGCGCAGTGTGCGGAAAAAAATTTCTCTCCTCTTCAATAAATAGCTTTTTAATAAAAAAGATAAACATCTAACTTCCAATAAGCAGCCGGAAAAATTTATAAATTTTTTCGGCTGCTTACTTTATATAAATGAGTTTGAATGGTAAATAAAGAATGAAATAGAAATAGCTTTGCTCTGCCATACAGACCAAATAAGGATTATATTCCAATTTCTTTATGAATCATATCCAGCAACAATTAAGTTTCACCACTAACCTATTAGTAAAACTAATAGGTAAGATAAAAATACCTTAGTTTGCAAACAAAAGAAAACACTATATCATTAAATCAGAAAGCGCTTGCAATTGCATTAATAGTGAGTACAAGCAATGAACTAGGACTATGTTGATCAAAAATAGTCATTGCCTATACAGATGAAAATATATAAACTGTCTTCAAAATAAAAAGATTTCTCTACTATAAATTGTTTACTGCTATAATTATTTTAAACTAGCAAATATTTTAAAGTAAAAAGCTCATGCTATACAACACCTTGAGCTTAAAGTCAGCGATAATTCGAAAGGAGTCTTTTGATGGATATCACTCAGCTTAGCTATTTTATTAAGATTGTCGAGAGCGGTTTTAATTTGTCTTTAGCGGCTCGCAAAATCCACATTACCCAGTCAGCTTTAAGCCAAATGATTACCAATTTTGAAGCAGAAGAAGAAGTGCTGTTATTCGAAAGAAGAAATGGTCGTTTTGAGCAACTAACCCCAAGCGGCAAATTATTGTACGAGTATGCGTTAGAAATTATATCTAAGTATGAAGAGATGAAAACGATGATTCGTAAAGAATCGTTAAAGCAAAAAGGAACAATTCGAATTGGAATGCCTTCAGCGATTCTTCGAATGTATTTCTTGTCATTTTTACCTCAGTTTATACTTGAGCATCCAGAGCTTCAAATAGAAATTGTCGAAGGTGGAGCTAAAGATTTAAAGAAGAAACTATTAAATAACGATTTAGACTTGGCTATCTTAGTAGATCCGGCTCGGTTAGATCATAAATCATTTGAAGAACAAGTAATCCAAATTGATGAATATGTCGCATATATGAAAAAGAACCATCCTTTAGATACAAAAAAACAGCTTGACTGGAAAGATTTGGAACCTTTCTCAATCGGAACTTTTCACGAAAGCTATACAACCTATGACTTAGTTAAAGACCGATTGAATGAGCATATAGAAAATGCCAAAATTCAGTTTACCGGCCAGTCATTAGAATATTTGCTGGATTTGACTGGACATTCTGACACTGTCATCATTCTCCAGCATGCGATGTGTCTTTATGCAGATGAAAAAACCACTAGTAAAAAACAATTTAAAGAGCCCCTTCAATTCGTCTTATTGTTGTGTCGACCTGTCAAAAGCTTTTACACTTATGAAGAAAATTTCCTGTACGAATCAATCTTAGAATTTTTTTACCAGCCTGCTGATTAATGTTTTCATCTTTTACGAGACAAAAAGGAGATTATCTTGTGAAAAATTCGTTGAAGGAATATATCCATTTATTAAAAAAGAATGGGCTGGATGCTCAAGCAGACGCTTTTGATCAGTCGAAAAAAGTTCCTCTTGAAATAATGGAAGATTTAAGTAAAAGAGGGTTTATTGGTGTTGGCTTTCCAACATCTATCGGAGGAACCGGCGGAAGCTTTGAAGATCATTTAGCCTTGATTCAGGAATTATCGACCAGCTTTCCTGCCCTTTCAAGTATTTTTTTAACCCAATCAAACTTTGCTGTCTGGCCGCTGTATCGCTTTGGAACTGAGAGTCAAAAAATAGCTTATCTTGAACAGCTTATCAAAGGAGAAACTTGGGGTTCACTCGCATTAAATGAAGTTGGATCTGGAAGTCAGCTATCTGAGATTAGAACGACTGCAATAGAACACGAAAATTATTGGCAAATCAATGGAACTAAAGCAACCATTTCGAATGCACCAATTGCTGGACTATTTTTTGTAGCCTCCAAAGTAGAACTGATGAGCGGCGAAAAAGGCTACGGGATTTTTCTGCTAGAAAAAGGAACTACTGGTTTAGAGGTCGGTCCTGATATCGAAGAAGTTGGACTGCACGCCTTACCTGTCGCCGATATTTATTTCAAGGAAATAAAAATTCCAAAAGAAAATATCCTTGGTGGAGAGCTAGTAGATGAAAAACAAGTTGATATGATTTTCAACCGTATCCGTTTATCCATCGCAGCACAATCAATTGGAATCGCACAAGGTGCCTTTGCTAAAGGTCTGAAGTATGTTCGAAAGGAACGAAAATTCGGACTGCGGCTCATTAACCTAATCGAATGCCAACGGGTTCTTTCAGAAACAGCAACAGATATCGAGGCTGCAGAATCCTATTTAAAAAATACAGATTTAGAAGACTATACAGACACGATTCAAATTGCAAAAATCAAGCTTTTTTGTACAGAAGCATCCATTAAAACAACCGAAGCTTTAATGTCTATGACAGGCGGCTATGGTTATACTCGTAATAACCATATTGAACGTTTTTCAAGAGATGCACAGGTGACCGCACTCTACGGCGGCTCAACGAATGCACAAAAATTTATAATCTCAAGAACATGGCTGAAAAATAACGATGAAAGTACCGAATACCAAAATAAATAGAAATGAGTGAATATCTATGCTGCTAACAAAACTATTAGGAATTAAATATCCTCTTTTTCAAGGCGCTATGGCTCAAATTTCAAGATATGAACTGGTATCTGCCGTTTCAAACGCCGGGGGCTTGGGCGTGATTGCCTCAGGAGCCATGGATAAAGAAACTCTGCGCTATCAAATTCAAGCCTGCAAAGAGCTAACTGACAAACCCTTCGGAGTCAATTTAATGATGATGATGGATAATGTTGGCGAGCTGGCCGATGTCATCATTGAAGAACAAGTAGCTGTCGTTACTACAGGAGCTGGAACACCTAAAGACTACGTGCCTAAATTAAAGGCTGCCGGGGTAAAGGTTTTCCCCGTTATCGCCACTGTCGCACAAGCGAAAAAAATGGAAGCACTAGGCGTGGATGGCGTAATTGCAGAAGGTACTGAAGCTGGTGGACACATTGGTGAGAGCAGTACAATGTCTCTGGTGCTACAAGTTAGTGAAGCTGTTTCTATTCCTGTTATCGCAGCCGGCGGAATCGTAAACGGCCGTGGGATTGTCGCAAGCTTTGCTTTAGGTGCTCAAGGTGTTCAAGTTGGAACAAGATTCCTGGCATCAGAAGAGGTTCCGATTCCAATGAGTTACAAACAGGCAATTGTAGCAGCTCAGGATGATTCGACAATTGTAACCGGGCGAACTTCAAAAGCACCTGTTCGTGTAATAAAAAATGAAATGTCTAAAAAGTATTTAGAAATGGAGTATCAAAAGGTGCCCCGTGATGAACTGGAAAAGCTAACAATGGGTTCCTTACGAAAAGCAGTTGTAGACGGAGATATGACTAACGGCTCTATCATGGCTGGTCAAATTTCAGGCGCAATTAAAAGTATCAAGCCGGCTAAATCAATCATCGATCAAATGTTTTCAGAAGCAGAAGATGTAATGAAGGAAATGCCAAAAATATTTTACTAAAAAATTGTTAATAAGTTGTTAAACGGTTATCTGTAGATAGTTCGGCTATTTGCAGATGGATGCCTTGTAAGCGCTTACAATTAACTGGATATGTATTTGTTATTCTGCTATCTTAGCTACATTATAAATACAAGAACGACAATTCTTATAGAATCAATCTTTAACGAATCCTTAAGGATGGAACATTTACACACAAATACAAACTTAACGACTATTTCAAAGAGCCGGTAAGTTGTAAATAAAAAAAGTTTTATTGGAGGTTATGATATGAGATTTAAGACATCTGAACAACACGAAACTTTTAGAGCGAAGGTCCGGGAGTTTGCAGAAACAGAAATTAAGCCAATCGCAGCCACTTTGGATCTTGAAAATCAATTTCCTGATGAAATCGTTAAGAAAATGGGCAAGCTCGGCATTATGGGCATACCTTTTCCTGAAAAATATGGAGGCGGTGGTTTTGACACCACAACTTATGCAATTGCTGTAGAAGAGCTTTCCCGAGTAGACGGCGGTGTAGGGGTAATCCTTTCAGCCCATGTCTCACTGGGCTGTTATCCTATTTATGCACATGGTACAGAGGCACAAAAAAAGAAATATTTAGTGCCGCTAGCTAGAGGGGAAAAAATTGGGGCCTTCGGTCTAACCGAAAGTGAAGCTGGAAGTGACGCCGGTGGAACTGAAACAACTGCAGAGCTAGTTGGTGACCACTATATTTTAAACGGAAGCAAAATTTTCATTACGAATGCTCCTAAAGCTGATACGTACATTGTATTTGCTGTAACAACACCAGATATCGGTATCCGAGGCATCAGTGCATTTATTGTCGAAAAAGGCTGGGAAGGTTTTGAATTCGGCGAGAAGTATGACAAGATGGGAATTCGCTCTTCTAGTACAGCAGAGCTAATCTTCAACAATGTGAAAGTACCTAAAGAAAACTTGTTAGGTGTTGAAGGAAAAGGCTTCAATATTGCAATGGCTACATTAGATGGCGGACGTATCGGAATTGCAGCCCAAGCCTTAGGTATAGGACAAGGAGCTTTCGAAAGCGCTTTAGAATATGCCAAAGAGCGTGAACAATTTGGTAAAGCAATTGCTCATCAACAGGTAATTTCATTCAAGCTAGCGGATATGGCAACTAAGCTGCGGGCAAGTCGGATGATGGTTTACAGCTCGGCTGAGCTAAAAGACAGTGGTGAACCATTCGGTTTGGAATCTGCAATGGCGAAACAGTATACCTCAGACAACGTACTGGAAATTGTAAATGATGCCCTTCAAATTTATGGTGGTGCAGGCTACATTAAGGGCAGCGACGTGGAGCGTTTCTATCGCGATGCCAAGATTTGTACTATCTATGAAGGAACGAATGAAATTCAGCGGGTAGTTATTGCCTCCCATTTGGTTGGTAAAGAGCCTAAGGTTCAAGCAGTCAGCGCGAAAAAAGGACCAGCAACCGGCGATCGTAAGAAGGTTATACTGAAAGATGCAGATCCTGCTAAAAATGTAGAAACGTTGGTAGAACAGTTAAAAAAAGATGGCTACGATTTCTCCGTAGGAATCCCGATTGATACACCAATTGCTCAAGCAGAGCGGGTAGTCAGTGCAGGACGAGGAATTGGCGCGGAATCCAATATGAAATTAATCGAAGAGCTTGCGAAACAGGCTGGAGCAGCAATCGGCTGTTCACGTCCAGTTGCAGAAAACCTGAAATATCTTCCTATGGTTCGCTATGTAGGAATGTCTGGTCAGAAATTCAAAGGGAATTTATATATCGCATGTGGTATTTCTGGAGCTGGTCAGCATTTGAAGGGAATCAAAGATGCATCCACTATTGTCGCAATCAATAATAATCCAAATGCAAAAATATTCAAAAATGCGGACTACGGCATCGTTGGTGATGTAGAAGTTATCCTGCCGTTGCTGGCGAAAGCACTAGATACCGGAGAACCGAAGAAGGAGGCGCCGCCAATGACGAAAATCAAACGTGCAAAAGCGAAAAAACCTGCACCATCTTACAAACTCTATCTATGTGGAGGGTGTGGTTACGAATACAATGCTGGCAAGGGAGATCCAGAGGGTGAAGTGGCTCCAGGAACACTATTCAAAGACTTGCCGGAAGAATGGGTTTGTCCTGAATGTGGTGAAGAAAAAGACGTCTTCATCGAAGGGTTCTAACAACTTAGTTTTCACTGAAAGTCAGATTGAATAGGAGGAAATAATATATGTATACAGTTAGAAAAGTAACAGAAGATTTATACTGGGTCGGTGGCGATGATCTCCGCTTGGAATTATTTGAAAATATGCATCCAATCCCTCGTGGTGTTTCTTATAACTCTTATCTGCTATTAGATGAAAAAACAGTGTTATTTGATGCCGTAGACTGGGAAATCACACAGGATTTCATTCGAAATATTGAATTGGTTCTAAACGGACGACCATTAGATTATCTAATTGTAAACCACATGGAACCCGATCATTGCGGTTCAATCGAAGAATTGATTATTCGTTATCCAAAATTAAAAATTATCAGTTCAGAGAAGTCATTCATGCTAATGCACCAATTCAACTATCATGTAGATGGCCACGAAGATCAGGTCAAAGAAGGAGACACACGTAATTTTGGTAAACATACTGTAACCTTCGTCGCTGCGCCAATGGTTCACTGGCCAGAAGTATTAATGACCTACGATATAACAAGCGGCATTCTATTTTCTGCAGATGCTTTCGGATCATTTGGCGCTCTCGGCGGTACACTTTTCGCTGATGAAGTGAATTTTGACCGTGACTGGATTGATGATGCCCGTCGCTACTATACAAATATTGTTGGTAAGTACGGACCATTTGTACAATCTGCATTGAAAAAAGCAGGAACCATTGATATCAAAATGATTTGTCCGCTGCATGGTCCAGTTTGGCGGAAGGACTTTGGTTATCTACTTGATAAGTATGATAAATGGAGTCGTTATGAGCCGGAAGAAAAAGGGGTCGTTATCATCTTTGGTTCAATGTATGGGAACACTCAATTTGCAGCACAAGCACTAGCTACTCGTTTATGTGATAGAGGCATGACTAATGTGAAGGTCTACGATGTATCTAGCACACATATCTCCTATCTTATTGCAGAAACATTCCGGGCAAGCAACATTGTACTCGCCTGTCCAACCTTTAACTTAGGAATCTATCCGCCGATGAAGAATTATCTCATTGATTTACAGGCGCTGAATGTACAGAATCGAACCTTTACATTGATTGAAAATGGTTCATGGGCGCCAAAATCAGGAGCATTGATGGCTGAATTCTTAGAAGAAGAGCTGAAACGGATGACTGTTATGGATGAAACCTTGAGCATTAACTCTTCGCTGAAGGAAGTCGATGAGCCAGACTTGGATAATATAGTAGAAGCCTTGCTGGAAGCTGTGAAAGAATAAAAATAATTGAAATCAGTCACATTTTCAACTTTCCTTTATTACAAAATGTGACTGACTTTATAATAAAATGCTCAAAAAACAAGGATAAATTCCGCTTAAAAAGTATGATAATTCTTATGAAAAGGAGGATATACTATGAATAATTATGTAACAGCTGAAGAAGCTGTGAAGTGTATCAAGGATGGAGACCGAGTTGTTATCGGTCTCGGATGTGGAGAAGCAACTGCATTAACACGAGAATTTGGGAAAAGAATCCCCGAATTAAAAAATGTTGAAACAGCACAAATGCTGCCGTTGGGAGAAACCGCTTACTGCGCACCTGAAGCAGTTGGTCATGTGCGGCACAACAGCTTGTTTGTCAGCGGAAAAGACCGCAAAGCCGTTTCAGAAGGCCGAGCAGACTACACACCTCGTTTCTTTTCACGAATGCCTTCTTTATTTACTGATGGGAGTCTACCTGCCGATGTTGCTCTCGTTCATGTTAGTAGAGTAGATCAGCACGGTTACGTTAGTTTGGGAATTAGTGTTGATTATATGCTGACTGCAGCCAAAAATGCCAAAATTACCATTGCTCAAATTAATAATAATCTGCCCCGAACACATGGTGATTGTTTTATGCACGTCAGCGAATTTGATTATTTAGTTAAAGAAGACACTCCTATTCAAGAACTTCCTCAAGCAGCTCCAACAAAAGAAGAGCAGGAAATAGGCAAATACTGTGCCAGCCTGATTCAAGATGGAGATACTCTGCAGCTTGGTATCGGCAGCCTTCCTGATGCAGTTTTGGATTGCCTGCATGATAAAAAAGATTTAGGTATTCATAGCGAAATGTTTAGTGATGGTGTTATGAAGCTGGTGAAAAAAGGGGTTATCAACAACAGCAAGAAAACACTCCACCCAGGAAAAATGGTCGCTACATTCCTGATGGGAAGCCGGGAACTGTATGATTTTATTGATGACAATCCTAGTATTCATATGGCACCAGTGGACTATACAAATGATCCAGAAGTTATTGCTAAAAATGATCGTCTGATTTCGATTAACAGCTGTGTCCAAGTCGATTTAACTGGCCAAGTAGCTTCAGAGAGTATTGGTATCACACAAATCTCAGCCGTCGGCGGTCAATTAGATTTTGTCAGAGGAGCCAATATGTCTAAAGGAGGCATCTCTATCATTGCAATGCCTTCTACTACCAGAAATAATACCGTCAGTAAAATTGTTCCATGTCTGGATCAAGGAGCTGTAGTGACCACAGGTAGAAATGATGCTGCAGTCATCATTACCGAGTACGGTATTGCTGATTTGAGAGGCAAATCCATTCGTGAACGCAGTCGTGCACTAATTGAGATTGCTCACCCTAATTTCCGGGAGGAGTTACAGAAAGAATGGGAAAACCGCTATCACATGACATGGTAATGATATGACGGTACAAAATAATCTATGATTCAAGGAAGGTGGATTTATTTGGAAACTGAAATTGTATTAGCAGGTGCAGTGAGAACTGCTATTGGAAAATACGGAGGAGCTTTAGCTAATACCTCTGTAGTAGATCTTGGTGCTATCGTTATAAAAGAAGCAATCAAAAGAGCAGGAATTGCTCCTGACCAAGTAGATGAAGTCAGCATGGGTGCTGTATTGCAGGCCGGCATGGGACAAAATATTGCCCGGCAGGCAGCAATCAAAGCAGGATTGCCCGTAGAAGTACCTGCTCAAACATTAAATATCTTATGCGGCAGCGGTCTGAAGAGCGTCAACATGGCAGCAGCTATGATTGCAGCCGGGGAAGCAGACATTATCGTCGCCGGCGGGATGGAAAATATGTCAGCAGCAGCTTATGCATTAAAAAATGCACGTTTTGGCTACCGCATGGGTAATGGCGAAATGATTGACACGATGATTAATGATGGCTTGACAGATGCTTTCAATCATTACCATATGGGAATTACCGCTGAAAATGTGGCTGAGAAATATCACATTACCCGGGAAGAGCAGGATGCTTTTGCAGCAGAAAGTCAGCAAAAAGCGGAAAAAGCGATTGCTGAAGGACGCTTTAAAGATGAAATCGTTCCAGTTCCAATAAAGGTAAAAAGAGAAACAGTCATGTTTGAACAAGATGAATTTCCCCGCAGCGGCATCACTGCTGAAGGCCTTAGCAAAATGAGACCGGCCTTTAAACAAGATGGTGGAACTGTTACAGCTGCAAATGCTTCTGGAATCAACGATGGAGCTGCCGCGGTTGTGGTAATGAGTGCAAAAAAAGCGAAAGAGCTTGGTGTAAAACCAATGGCTCGCTGGGTCGTGGGAGCTAGCGCCGGCGTAGATCCTGCAATCATGGGAATTGGCCCTGTTGAAAGTACCGAAAAAGCCTTAGCAAAATCAGGCTTGACCATCGAACAAATGGACTTAATCGAAGCAAATGAAGCCTTTGCTGCTCAAGCACTAGCTGTTGGAAATGAGTTAAACTGGAATGCTGAACGTGTAAACGTCAATGGCGGAGCTATCGCATTAGGTCATCCAATCGGTGCTTCAGGTGCCCGGATATTGGTTACCCTGCTTCACGAAATGGAGAAGCAGCAGTCCCGCTACGGTCTTGCTACGCTTTGTGTCGGCGGCGGTATGGGGATTAGTACAATTGTAGAGAGGATGTAGACGATGCAGTATTTAAACTACGAGGTACAAAATGAAATTGGACTGCTAACAATTAATCGTCCTAATGCTCTAAATGCCTTAAACAGCCAAGTCATAGCTGAACTTTCAGAGCAGGTAAAGGAAATAGCTGATTCTTCCCTACGCTGTCTGGTTATTACAGGAGCTGGCTCTAAAGCCTTCGTTGCAGGTGCAGATATTGCTGAAATGAAGGATTTAGCTGCTCAACAAGCACAGGATTTTTCAGAGGAAGGCAATCAGGTGATGAAGCAAATAGAGGCGCTGCCAATGCCAGTTATTGCAGCGGTCAATGGCTATGCACTGGGCGGCGGCTGTGAGCTAGCATTAAGCTGTGATTTACGAATCTGCTCAGAAAACGCAGTTTTCGGTCTGCCAGAGGTGGGATTGGGTATTTTACCAGGTTATGGAGGTATACAACGCCTAGTCCGCGTAGCCGGCTTGTCTCAAGCAATGGAAATGGCCTTCACAGCCCGCAATATCATAGCAGGCGAAGCCTTATCTATTGGATTAGTCAGTCAGGTTATTCCTGCTGAAGAATTAATGGAAAAAGTGATGAAAATGGCAGAAAGAATTGCTGCCAACGCACCAGCTGGTGTAAGAGCTGTAAAAAAAGTGGCACAGGCAAGCATTGGTTTATCTATCGAAGATACTTATCTTTTAGAAAGCGAACTATTCGGCAAGTGTTTCTTGACAGCCGATCAAGAAGAAGGTATGAGCGCCTTTCTTGAAAAGCGAAAACATGCACCCTACACCGGTCAAAAGAAAATGTAATAAGTGCTGTGGCGGGTGCAAAAACAGACTCCTAAGAACAAGTTAAAAGGGCACAGCACTAGTCTGAGACTATATGTACATTCCCTTATAGATAAAAAACAAAGCAGATATTTTATCAGAGTAAGTAGCTAAAAAATGGTTTAGATTTACTGTTTCACAGCAATTTTGTCTAGGAGTATCACATGCTTCTATAAAAGATCTGTCGCATTGTCTCAAAACTATTGGCAGGATTATTGAAGCTCCTATTCTATTTTTTGAGAAAACACGTATATCTTAACCTCATAAGGAGGACAACTATGAAGATTGCCGTAATAGGCGCAGGAACAATGGGAGCTGGTATTGCCCAGGCCTTCGCCATTAATCCAGAGTATGAAGTATTATTATGTGATATAAAACCCGAATGGGCTGAAAATGGAAAACAAAAAATTGAAAGTAATTTAAACAGGCTTGTTAAAAAAGGAAAAATAACTCAAACAGAGCTAACAGATATTTTGAACCGCATTAACACTGGCAGTTCTAAAGATGCTGCTGACTTCGATTTAATTGTCGAAGCTGCAGTAGAAAAAATGAATTTGAAAAAAGAAATCTTCAAAGAACTTGATGAGCTTTGTAAACCTGAAACAATTTTTACAACAAACACATCTTCGTTATCTGTAACAGAATTATCTAACGACTTAACACGCCCTGTGATTGGTATGCATTTTTTCAATCCAGCACCAGTAATGAAGCTAGTAGAAGTTGTTTCCGGTCTGACAACTCCAAAAGAGCTAGTAGACAAAATTGCAGCGATTTCAGAAGCTATTGGAAAAACACCTGTCATCGTTGAAGACTCTGCCGGCTTTGTTGTGAATCGCTTGTTAGTTCCCTCGATAAATGAAGCAATCGGTATTTATGCAGAGAAAGTAGCTAGTGCTGAAGACATCGATACAGCAATGAAGCTAGGCGCAAATCATCCAATGGGACCATTAGCTTTGGGAGATTTGATTGGTTTGGATGTTTGTTTGGCAATCATGGAGGTCTTGTATAGTGAGATGGGGGATTCAAAATACAGACCTCACCCACTATTGCGGAAAATGGTCCGCGGCAATCAATTGGGACGTAAAACTGGAAAAGGATTTTTTGACTATTCAAGATAAAAAGAAGTAAGTGGGTTATATATTTTCAATTTGAGCAGAGCCTATAGCTGAGAATTTGTATTGGCTCTGCTCATTCATTTGCAGCAGCATGCTTATTTCAAAAAAAAAGGGCGCTGTCACCTCAGTATTGAAACAATTACTTATCGTTAACTAGAGGCTTAGTCAGCATTCCATGCATTTTCATCCCTTTGTTATAATTTTTATTTATAGTTGTTATTAATTTTCATGATTAGACAGAACAACAATCCCTTTTTACAATATAATTGAAAGCGCTTCAAAAAAATAATGGTTGGAGGAAAAGAAATGGAGACAAAAAAGAATAGATGGGCCATTTTGGTCGCAGCTATTGTTATCAATATGTCCTTAGGGGCAGGTTATGCATGGTCTGTTTTTCAAGCAGCACTACTGGAAGTCAACACAGATTGGGCCTTAAGTCAGACGTCTTTGGCTTTTAGCATATCCTTCGCGATGGTACCAGTAGGCATGATTATTTGTGGTCCGATTATTGATAAGCATGGCGGGAAAAAGATTGTTCTGCTGTCCGGTCTGTTATTTGGTATCGGAATGTTTGCAACAGGATTCGTCAACAGTATCCCTATGTTGTATCTCACCTATGGCTTAATTTTAGGGTTAGGAATTGGTGCAGGCTATGGTACAGCAACCTCACTGACAGTTAAATGGTTTCCTGATAAGAAAGGCTTAGCCGGAGGTTTGACAGCTGCTGGATTTGGTTCAGGATCGATTATTCTGGCACCTATTGCTACGAGTATGATTAACTCTGTCGGCATCCACACAACCTTCAAAATTCTTGGCGGTGTTTTACTGGTTGTCATCTGTACTGCTTCATTCTGGATGTCTAAACCAGCTACATTGACTAATACAGCTGCCGTTCAGAGCACCAACACTGATAAAAATTATAAAGAGATGTTAAAAGAATCAAATTTTTGGCTGCTTTGGGTTGTTTATACATTTGCAGCAACAAGCGGAATGATGATTATTGGACATGCAGCTAGTTTAGCTGAGTACTATTCATTGGGCACTGGAACAGTTATTGTTATGATTGTTGGATTATCCAATACCCTAGGACGGATTATCTGGGGAGCCGTTTCTGATAGGTTAGGAAGATATCTTACTGTATTGCTGATGTTTATCGTTTCTGCTGCCGGATTGCTTCTATTAAACTTTAATGAAATTCTTGGCGCAGCGGCGGGAATCATCGGATTAATATTCATCCCTTCTTCCTTCGGCGGCTTCTTAGGATCCTTCCCAGGAATCACAGCTGAAAACTGGGGCGCATCGAAAGCTGCAGCTAATTACGGCTGGATGTTTACTGCTTACGGCATCGCCTCAATTATGGGTCCATCCATCGCCTCACGCATACGTGAAGCCAGCGGATCTTATTCAATGGCACTAATCATCGCTATGGTTATGGCGGTAATCGGTGCATTACTTATTCTATGGTTTATGGCCAAGAAAAAAGCGGCGGCTGCTAAAGAAGAAGCATAAACTACTTAATCTATATGAAAACAATCAAAGAGAGGCAATGCTTAGCAAAAATCTGAGCATTGCCTCTCTTTTTGAATAAACTTCTTTCATTACCAAAGGATTACGGCTGTACTTTCGCTATCTTCCCTTGTTCGATATAAACCATTAAAATACTTACATCTGCTGGATTTACGCCGCTGATTCGACTTGCCTGAGCAATTGTTTCCGGTTGAATCTTCTGCAGCTTCTGTCTAGCTTCTGTTGCCAGTCCATTGATTGCTTCATAGTCAATATTCTCCGGAATGCGTTTTGCTTCCATACGCTTCAGCTTATCAACTTTTTCCATGGCTTTTTTGATATAGCCTTCATATTTAATCTGAATTTCTACCTGTTCAATCACCTTATCAGCTAAAATTTCTTCGCTTTCCGGAATAAATTGCAGAACCTCACGGTAAGACATTTCAGGACGCTTCAGAAAATCTCCGGCAAGAACACCGTCTTTCAACGGAACAGAGCCTTTTCTCTCAAGAAAAGCCTGCACTTCAGCCGTTGGCTTCACTCGGACTGTATTCAGTCGTTTAATCTCATTTTCAACTGCCTCTTTCTTTATCAGATAGCTTTGATACTGCTCCTCTTTTACCAATCCTATTTCATGTCCCTTTTCAGTCAGACGCAAATCTGCATTATCATGACGCAAAATTAAACGATACTCTGCCCGTGAAGTTAATAACCGATAAGGCTCATTCGTTCCTTTTGTCACCAAATCATCAATCATCACACCGATGTAGCCATCACTGCGCTTCATAACAAATGGCTCTTGTCCTTGAACCTTTAAGGCCGCATTAATTCCGGCAATTAGTCCTTGACCCGCTGCTTCTTCATAGCCGCTGGTTCCATTTGTCTGTCCAGCTGTATAAAGATTTTCAATCACCTTTGTTTCCAATGTCGGCCGCAGCTGATGAGGAACAACCACATCATACTCAATAGCATAGCCAGTCCGCATCATTTCAGCCTTTTCCAAACCGGCAATTGAATGTAATACATCTGTTTGAACATCCTCCGGCATAGACGTTGAAAGACCTTGAACGTAAACTTCTTCAGTATTTGCACCCTCTGGTTCTAAGAACAGCTGATGGCGGGGCTTATCAGAAAAACGAACAATTTTATCCTCAATTGATGGGCAATAACGAGCCCCGACACCCTCGACAATTCCGGTAAACATTGGGGCACGATGAAGATTATTTTGAATAATTTCATGCGTTTTTTCATTTGTGTAAGTCAACCAGCAGGATAACTGCTCTGTATTGTAGGAACTATCCGGCGTGCTAAAGCTGAAATGATTCGGCGCTTCATCTCCCGGCTGTTCTTCCGTTACACTGTAATTAATACTACTTGATTTCACGCGCGGAGGAGTACCCGTTTTAAAGCGGGCAATTTCCAGTCCTAACTCTTTCAAATGATTCGCCAAACCAATAGAAGGCAGTGAATTATTCGGTCCGGAAGAATACTTCAGTTCACCAATGATGATTTCTCCTCTAAGAGCTGTACCCGCAGTAATAATCACCGTTTTACTCAGATATCTGGCGCCTGTTGACGTGACTACACCCTTACAAACACCCTCTTCAACGATTAAGCTTTCCACTACACTTTGACGCAGCGTTAAATTTTCAGTCTGTTCAATCGTGTGCTTCATTTCTGTTGCATAGGCATGCTTATCCGCCTGTGCACGCAGCGCACGGACAGCTGGACCTTTGCCTGTGTTCAGCATCCGCATTTGAATATAGGTTTTATCTATATTGCGTCCCATTTCACCGCCCAAAGCATCAATCTCTCTCACGACCACACCCTTCGCCGGTCCTCCGACAGAAGGATTACATGGCATAAAAGCAACCATATCTAAATTTATTGTTAAAAGCATCGTTTTACTTCCCATACGGGCAGCAGCCAAAGCGGCTTCAGAGCCGGCATGTCCAGCTCCTACCACGATAACATCATACATTTCTGCATTAAATTGATTCATTCGTCATTATTCTTCCCTTCTATTTCCCCAAGCAAAACTGACTAAACAGCTGAGTGATTAATTCATCCTGCACGCTATCACCAACAATTTCTCCCAGATAGTCCCAACAGCGGGTCATATCTATTTGAACTAAATCCACAGGCATTCCTGATTGAATCCCCCGAATTACCTCATCCAAAGACAGGGCTGCCTGATCCAGCAAAGCTATGTGACGAGTGTTAGATACATAGGTTGCATCCTTTTCACCTGTCACGCCGCCAAAAAACAAATCAGCAATCTTTAGCTCCAGCTGTTCCATGCCTGTATTAGATAATACCGACACAGGTAAAATCTCTTCTTCGGCTACCAGCTCTTTCAGAGCTGCTCTATCCAGCTTCGTTTCAAGATCCATCTTATTCAACAGGATGATGCGCTTCAGCCCGTCAGTCGCCTCTAAAAGCTGTCTATCCTCTTCTGACAGTGATTCATTCTGATTCAAAACCAGCAAAATTAAATCTGATTCTGCCAATGCCTTTCGACTGCGCTCTACGCCAATTCGCTCTACAATGTCTTCTGTTTCCCGAATCCCGGCTGTATCAATCAGTTTCAAAGGAACCCCTCTGACATTCACATATTCTTCTATAACATCTCGGGTTGTTCCTGCAATATCAGTAACAATCGCCTTTTCCTCTTTCAATAAATGATTCAGCAGACTTGATTTCCCGACATTAGGACGGCCAATGATAGCGGTACTCAACCCTTCTCTCAGTATTTTTCCTTGCTTGGCAGTAGTCAGCAAAGCTTCAATTTGTGTTTTTACAAATTCCGCTTTTTCCAACAAAAGCTTCGTCGTCAGCTCTTCTACATCATCATATTCAGGATAATCAATATTTACCTCGACCTGTGCTAATGTTTCTAGGATTTCCTGACGCAGCGAACGGATTAAAGCTGAAAGATTACCATCCAGCTGATGTAGTGCAACCTGCATCGCTTTATCTGTTTTTGCTCTGATTAAATCCATCACAGCTTCTGCCTGAGACAAATCCATACGGCCATTTAGAAAAGCACGTTTGGTGAATTCTCCAGGCTCAGCTAAACGGGCTCCTTCCCGCAACAACAGCTGCAGCAGCTGATTAACCACCACAATACCGCCATGACAATTGATTTCTACCACGTCTTCCCGGGTAAAGGTCTTTGGAGCTTTCATGACAGAAACCATTACCTCATCCAATAGCTCATCAGATTTCGGATCTACAATATGCCCGTAATGAATCGTATGGGACGGAACATCCTTCAATGTTTTATTGCCGGAGCGATACACGCGGTCAGCCACAGCTAACGCCTCATCTCCACTTAAACGGACAATACTGATCGCCCCTTCTCCCGGCGGCGTAGAAATCGCTGCAATTGTATCAAATTCCAAGGTAATTTGCTGCATCATCGTCTTCCTTTCTTTCTACCACACTTACTACTCTATGTATTTTAAACTACAAAAAAAGCGCCCACTCCACCCTTGTAAGTTCAAGGCTGGATTTAGCACTTTGACTGCTTTATTCCATTGCTTTTTACTGGAAATAGGATAGCATAATTTCAATGATTTAGCAACTTACTACAAATAGATTTCTGAACATAACTAAAATATCCAAACTCTTCTTTGAAATCCGAATAGAGGTTGAAACTGGAGCACAAGCCACTGTACTTAACTGCACCGTGCAGCCGCCGAAGTAACTTTTTCAGAAATAAACGAATACCCTTTGGAGATTATCTAACTTTGAATAATAACAAAACAACTTAAAGTAACTTACATTTTTATTTTTTCTCATCTCAAGAAATCCTTTCTTGATTGGTGAACTGGACTACAAGGGATAAACAAATATTTATCAGTACCTATTTGATTCTCAAGGTTTAAAACTTCTATCTCACTCTTTCTGTATTTTTTTCAACAGGCTTGTTAATACTTAATTATTTATGAAACCTGTGTTGTTTTATAAAATTATTTATCAGAAAGCAAGAATTTCTTTTAGGTTATTGGTGTAATAACTTTAAGTATCTATTTACTTTGCTTTTCTCCTCTTTAATCATTACAATAGAGATGTAGAAAGATTAGGAGGTCATCACTATGTCCCATAAAAACAGAGAAAACTTTGAACAAATGACTGAACGAATGAACAGCATTACCTTATCTACAGGAAACGTAAATAAAAAATATATCCTGCGTGATATCATCTTCGCGACAGACCGGGTAGAAGCAGATTTGTTTGCTTCGGATGCAGAACCAAATACTATTTTTAAAAATGTTTGCCAGAAGCTCAAGCAAATGGCTTTTGAATATGAAGCAGATGCTGTAATCAACTGCCACTTTGAAGAGAAATTCGTTGATCAGGGTGATCACAAGTATATAGAAATTTTTGCTTACGGTACTGTTGTTCAATTCACTCAAACAACTATTGGCTAAAATAAAAAAGCAGAAGAACTGACAAATCAGTTCCTCTGCTTTTTATTCTACCCGTAAAAAAACCTGATTCTGGGAAGAATCAGGCTGGGAGAAGCGTTGCCGCTTCAACTACTTTATCATCGCATTGTCTACGCTGATAAGAATGATTTCGTATTAAAATATACTTTTTTTATACCCTCTTGTCAATGCCTTTCAGTAAAAACCTTGATACATAAGCATTTCCAATTCAATTCTTTCATCCACAAAAACCATATAATTTTCTATTCTCATCGCAAAAAGCAAAACTATCAAGAATGCTGATATTACTGCTTTTTTACGATTATGTATGCCGTTCATGGAATTATAATAAAATATAGTTAGCGGGTCTCCTTTTATCAATCTCATTTAAAAGAAGCACCTATCTTTTCTTTGATAATACATAAGAGTAACCTCTTCCTTAACTTTCAATATGGCTTTTTAATCATTTTATTTATTTCAATTTTCTGCTATAGACGAGCTTTTCAATAAAGAGTATATTAGATAAAAAATGAAGCTAAGGAGCTGTTTGAGTATGAAAACTATTGATATGCATTGTGATACGATTATGAGAATTTATCAATCTCCATCTTCTGAGACAAATGATTGTTTAAAGAAAAGTTCTTTTCAAATAGACAGAGACAAATTGATTGCTGGCGATTACCTACTGCAGAACTTCGCTTTATTTATCGATAAAGAAGAAATTGCGGATCCGTACACAGTCTGCAAAGAAATGGCTGCCTGCTTTTATACCGAAATGGAGAAAAATCAAGATTGGATACGTCCAGTCACAACGTATCAGGAAATCATAGCAAATCAAAATGATAAAAAAATAAGTGCACTCCTTACAATGGAAGAGGGTGCACCTACACATGGAGAGTTAGCAAAGCTTGATGAATTCTACCAGCTAGGCGTACGAATGATGACATTAACCTGGAATTATCCAAATGAAATTGGCTTTCCAAATGCTGCTTTCTTTGACCAAAAGATAAATACTTTGCTGTCTGATCAGCAGGGCTTGACGACTCAAGGCATTCCTTTTGTTCAGCGAATGGAAGCGCTGGGTATGATTATCGATGTTTCCCACGGATCAGATCAGTTGGTAGAGGACGTTTTAACTTATACACAGGCTCCTTTTGTAGCTAGCCATTCAAATGCTCGAGCTGTTTGTCCTCATTACCGCAACTTACCAGATAACTTAATTAAAAAAATAGCTGAACGCGGGGGAGTAATTGGCATTAATTATTTTGATCAATTCCTTATCCATGGAAATCACTCTCTTTTCGAAGCGTTTGTTGCTCACGTCAATCACCTGCGAAACATTGGCGGTATTGAATGTATTGGATTAGGCTCAGATTTTGACGGTATTATCCCGTCACAAGAGCTGCCTGATGCTTCGGCAGTAAATAGGTTATATGATGTCTTGAAGCGCACCGGATATTCAGCTGCAGAACTGGATAAAATTTTTACAGAAAATGTACTTCGTCTATACAAAGATTGTCTCCGGTCATAAAAAAATCTTTTCCTGATAGCCAAGGCGGATGACTAACTTATTTTGTTTTCTCAAACTGATGGTTTATTGCATTTTAAACAAGCACCTAAAAAGATTTTTTTCATAAATTACTTCAAGGTATTCATAATTGTTTGTTTAATATTCTCGATATAAGTGGAAATATCTGTGTTATTGGACTGAATATATATGAAAAGAACTGTTCCCCAAAGAAGCAGATTAATTAGTATTAACGTTGAAATAATCCGTTTGTTTCTTGCAGAAATATAAGCTTTTCGCCATTTGGGTTCATTTCGGCGTTTTTTTAGAAATTCATATGTATGATAGGCCATAAGATTATCCCTCTCTCTCAAAACACATTTACTAATTCATAATTTTTTTGCTTTTCATTGCATCACTTCTATATCAACCATTTTATAATACACAACAGCCATTTAGCATACTTTCCATTCTTTTTATAAAATATTTTTCATATAAATATATAATTATCTTAAGCTTATGATGCAAGTCTTTCTTTAGTTAGTAGTAAATAATTGCTTAACGATTTTATTACTGTAATAAAAAAAACAGACAGCCTGCACTTAATTTGCAAGCTGTCTATTTTTTAGTAATATTTCTTCGCTGGTTCTACAACCAGATAACGATAAGGCTCATCACCTTCAGAATGGGTTTTAATGTACTCATCTTTACTTAAAGCAAAGTGAATCTGTTTTCTTTCAAACGCAGGCATCGGCTCTAAAAATACCGGCTGACCTGTACGTTTGACCTTGTCAGCAGTTCGTTCTGCTAGACGCTTCAGAATTGCCTGACGCTTCTCCCGATAATCTCCTACATTAACTACAACAGAAAGTTTTCCTACAGCTGTACGGTGAATAAAGACCTGCGCCAGATATTGCATAGCATTTAGTACCTTACCATGCTTTCCAATAAGAATACCTTGTTTATTCGTATCTAAATGGAAAATCACACTGTCAGATGTACGTTCTAAACGAACCAGTGCTGGTGCATTCAGTTCTTTAGATATATTGGTCAAATACAAAGCAAGCTCTGTGATTGCTTCCTCATCACCAAGATTTTCCAGCTCTTCCACAGCTTTTTCCGATGTAGCTGCTTGGACTGATTCTGTTTGTTCCTGTTTAACCGCCTCGTCGGCAACAACAATATCCTCGACTGTTTCTTCCACAGCTTCTGATATCTCCTCACTGATTGTCGGCTCAATCGAAACCTGTGCCTGTTTCTTACCTAAACCAAGAAACCCTTTCTTTGCTTCTGACAAAACAGTGATTTCAACAGCATCCTTTGTCAGCTGCAGAGCATTCAGCCCTTTACTTGTTGCTTCTTCTACAGTATTACCTTCATAAACCGGCATTTCAAAACCTCCCTTGTTTATCGCTTTTTATTTCTCTTTTTCTTAGGATTTTTTGCTTTTTCCAGTGCTTTTTCCAGTTGTTTCTGCTGATTAATTTTTGCTTCCCGTTCAGCTTTGATCTTAAACGGATTGTTGATTAGTAATGTTTGGACTACTGAGAAGGCATTTGAAATCACCCAGTATAATGATAAACCACTGGCCAGATTCAGACCCATCATGAAGATCATTACCGGCATCACATAGTTCATTATTTTTAAGGAAGCATTTGATTCAATTTGACTCATACTTGTCAAATAGCTACTTGCAAAAGTAAACGCTGCTGCCAAAATCGGCAGAATAAGATATGGGTCAGGCGAAGCCAGATTTAGCCATAAAAAGCTGCCTTCACGTAATTCTGGAACACGTGAAATGGATTGATAAAGTGCCATCATAATCGGCATTTGAACGAGTAAAGGTAAACAGCCGGCGTATGGATTTACACCATTTTCAGCGTATAGACGCTGCTGCTCCTCTCGGAATATCCGTTGAGTTTCCTGATCTTTAGAAGCATATTTTTCTTGAAGAGCTTTCAGCTGAGGCTGCAGCTCCTGTGTTTTCCGCGTACTTTTTGTCTGAAAGTGCATCAGCGGCAGTAAAATGACACGGATAACCAGAGTGAACAGAATAATACCAATCCCTGTATTTCCCGAAACAGATAAGAACTTAATAGCTTCGGCAAAATAATAAACGATATATCGTTCCCAAATTCCCGTACTGCTTTCACTAATTGGTGCTGTACCACAGGCTGACAAAACAAAAACCAATGAGACTAAACCAGCCATTAATAATAGGCGCTTATACTTTTTCACAAATCTATTCCTCACTTACTTTCAAAATTTTTGCAAGATTTAATGCATGTGTCAAGTTCTTCAAAACCTCTTCAGATGTCAGCTCCTGAACACCCGGCCGGGCTATGACGATAAAATCACATGTTTCATCAATTTGATCTTTTAATGTATACAGTGCTGTCCGTATCTTTCGCTTTACAGCATTTCGAGTCACGGCATTTCCAATTTTCTTTCCTACTGAAATACCTACACGAAAATGTTGCTGCTCTTTTTTCAGCACATATATAACAAATCTACGATTTGCACAGGACTGTTTATTCAAAAATACCTGCTGAAATTCTTTTTCTTTTTTTACTCTGTAGGACTTCTTCATCTGCATCCCTTGTTTCTATATTGGTTTTACTGCCTATATAAATCCTGAAAGTTTCCAGGTCCGTATCTTCAGTGGGCTTTATATAATGATAGCATACTCTTAAAAAATTTTTCACAGTTTCTTATTTATTGAAGAACAAAGAATTCTTATGACTTCAACTCTATATATTATCATTGTTGCACTTTTTTTTCATCAGTTATTTTGTTCTGTATGATTCTATTACAGCCTCTCTGACAGAAAATCTCCTTTTACCTAAACAGAAACATCCAGCTGTCAGCATTTCCACCTCATACAGCAGCATTACAACTAGATACTTTCCCTTAGACTAACTGTTTTAAAATACACATTTTTCATACGGATAAACTTGGAAAACATTCCACCAGTTTGTTTCTTTAATAAAATTTATACCGCTAAAACTTTTAAAAAGAACCCTTTATTATTTATACATCAACTGTGTTGTATAGATAATAAAGGGTTCTTATTTATAAGCGTTATAAAAGTTGATTTGTACTGCGTTTACGCTGAAATTACTTTTCTACCTTTACGACGTCTGCTTGCTAACACACGACGACCGTTTTTAGTACTCATGCGTTTACGAAATCCATGAACTTTTTGACGTTTACGTTTATTTGGTTGATATGTTCTTTTCATTAATTCCACCTCCTGAACTACCATCTATCCAATTAAGATATAGACATACTTTGATAGTATAACGAATTGCCCCTTGATTTGTCAATAAAACTCCAGGAAATAATTCTGTTTTTTTCTATAAAGTTATCCACATTTTTTTATTGCCAGTGGATATTTTGTGGATATCCTTTTTATTGATTTCTTTTCTCTTTGATTTTTCCACTTGTTTTACACAAAAAAACAGCCTGTAAAAAAGATATGCACACCCCATTTATTTTTTGTGGATAATATAAAAAAAGCCAATTATATCAAGACCTTTTATCCTTATCGGCTTGTGGATAACTATGAACAATCCCACTTATCCCCGATTCCTATTCTTCTTGTGGATAAGTTTTTCTCTATTTGTTGATTTATTTTCCACAATATTGATTTGCCTGTGGAAAAACTCTTCAAAAAATGCTAAAATCTAATTTGCGAATCAATAATGAGATAAGACTTTTCATATTCATTTACAAGGAGGTCTCACAATGCCAGATGTGGAAAGTTTCTGGAAAAATTTAGAAACAGCTTATCAGTCCGTTTTGTCTGCGCCTAGCTTTGATGCCTGGATTAAAACAACCAACCCGTTAAAGCTGGAGAACAGTCAACTGTGGCTGGAGGTCCCTTCTGCCGTCCACAGAGATTACTGGGAGAAAAATTTAGCAGCAAAAATTGTCGAAATCGGCTTTCAGATGACTGGAAGCGAAATTATTCCTCATTTTGTTGTTAGTGGAGAGCATGCTGCCGCTGCAGAACCCGAACGAGAGCAGCCGGAGCCTCGGGAGATTCTTGATCATTCCAAGAAAACCATGTTAAATCCCAAGTATTCTTTTGATACCTTTGTTATCGGTAAAGGAAATCAGATGGCCCATGCAGCGGCACTGGTCGTCGCAGAAGATCCTGGTTCTATCTATAACCCGTTATTCTTTTATGGAGGCGTTGGTCTAGGTAAAACCCATCTAATGCACGCTATTGGGCATCAAATGCTGCAAAGCCGGCCTAATGCAAAAATTAAATACGTCAGCAGTGAAACATTCACCAATGAGTTCATCACATCTATTCAAACGAAAAAGTCTGAAGAATTTCGAAACGAATATCGAAATGTTGATTTACTTCTAGTAGATGATATTCAGTTTCTTGCTGAAAAAGAAGCAACACTGGAAGAATTTTTCCATACCTTCAATGATCTTTATAATGAAAATAAGCAAATTGTGCTGACCAGCGACCGTCCGCCCAATGATATTCCAAAATTACCTGAACGACTTGTTTCCCGCTTTGCATGGGGACTTTCTGTAGACATCACTCCTCCTGATTTGGAAACGAGAATTGCTATTCTACGCAAAAAGGCGGATGCAGAACGACTTGAAATTCCTGATGATACATTAAGCTATATTGCTGGACAGATTGATTCTAATATCCGGGAATTAGAAGGCGCACTAGTGCGTGTTCAAGCTTATGCAACTATCAACGGTCAAGATATTACAACAAGCTTAGCTGCAGACGCTTTAAAATCACTAAAAGCTGTCGGCAGTAAGAACGATCTTTCTATCTTGCAAATTCAAGAAGAGGTAGCGAAATATTATCATATCCACCTGAAAGATTTAAAAGGTAAGAAGAGAGTAAAAACAATTGTTGTTCCTAGACAGATTTCTATGTATCTCTCAAGAGAACTGACAGACAGCTCGTTACCAAAAATTGGTGCAGAATTTGGCGGCAAGGATCATACAACAGTCATTCATGCCCATGAAAAGATTCAGCAGCTGATGGAAAATGATCCGACGATTCAAAAAGAAGTCAGCGAAATTAAAAATCTGCTGAATTCTTAATGTGGATAAGTTTTCAAGTTTCTAAAAAGTTATCCACAAATTATCCACAGGGTAAAGTTCTTGTACTTCCTGCACTTTCCTACTTTTCCACAAGATTAACAGGCCCTACTACTTTTATTATCTTTTAATATATAATATAAAAGTAAAGGAAGCCTGCCAGGTTATCAAATTTTAAATTCAAAGGAGTGTCTACACGAATGAAGCTAACGATTAAACGCAGTATGTTTTTACAAGAACTGCAAACTGTTCAACGAGCGATTTCATCTAAAACGACTATTCCCATCTTAACAGGTGTTAAAATCGTATTAACAGAGGAAGGCTTATCATTAACAGGCAGCAATGCGGATATTTCCATAGAAAGTTTTTTAAGTGTGGAAGATGAAAAAGCACAAATGACCATTGAAAAAACCGGTAGTATTGTTTTACAAGCCCGCTTCTTTGGAGAAATTATTAGAAAACTTCCTGAAGAAACAGTTACATTAGAGGTTTTAGAAAATAATCAGGTCGCAATCACCTCTGGAAAAGCTGATTTTACCGTAAATGGTTTGGATGCAGATAATTATCCACACCTTCCTGTTATCGATGCCAAAAATCAAATTCAGCTGCCGGTTCATCTTTTGACTAAAATTATCAATGAAACCAGCTTTGCTGTTTCGCTACATGAAAGCCGCCCAATTCTGACAGGTGTACATTTTGTCTTGGAAAACCAACAGCTGCTTGCCGTTGCAACGGATTCACATCGCTTAAGTCAACGGATAATTCCAATTGAACAGGCAGCTGAAAATTTCAATATCGTTATTCCAGGAAAAAGCCTTTTAGAGCTTTCCCGTTCATTTACAAATGAAGAGGAAATGGTTGAAATCAGTATCATGGAAAACCAAGTATTGTTTAAAACCAAAACAATGTATTTCTATTCCAGACTACTTGAAGGGAACTACCCGGATACAAACCGTCTGATTCCTACCAGCTTTAACACAGAAGTAGATATTGATGTACCTGAATTTTTGGCAGCAATTGAGCGGGCATCTCTACTATCTCATGAAGGACGTAACAATATTGTGCGCCTATCTGTTTCTTCAGAAGCAGTTACACTTTACGGAAACTCTCCAGAAGTAGGGAAAGTGGAAGAAGAATTAAATTATGAAAAGGTTTCAGGAGACCCTTTGGAGATTTCCTTCAACCCTGATTATATGAAAGCTGCTCTTAGAGCATTTGGCGATACATCAATAACTGTAAAATTCATTTCTCCGATTCGTCCGTTTACGCTAGAACCCACGGAAGCAGATATGAACTTTATTCAACTAATTACACCTGTCCGGACAAATTAACAAACGGCAGAACGAAATCTTCATAACAAAAACTGCGGAATAGCATATACGCTATTCCGCAGTTTTTTCGTAGAGCCATAAGAACAGTTGACCACAGACTGTGAATAAACTAAGAAGTAGAAAAACCAGCTGAAAGTTATCCACAGAAAAAAGCGTCAGTAGGGAGCCGCCAATAATTGGTCCCAAAGTATTGCCAATCCGTACAAGCTCAGCCAAACCAAAATAGAATCCTTTATTATAATCTGTTGAAAAGGCATCAATCTGATAATCAAAATTACTACCTAATAAAATTTCACCGGAGCTATAGCAAATAATCATTAAGAAAAAGGAAAGTTCTTGAGCAGCATAAGGAATTAGCAGCAGACTGAAGCTAAATAACAGGTTGCTAATTTTTAAAAGCTTCATCGGTGATTGTTTTCTTAATAAATAGAGCATGGGAAATTGGAGCAGCATGATTAACAGAGAAGAAAGAGACAGCATCAAGCTGTATTTCTGCTGTCCTAATGCAATCATTGGCTCAGAAATGAAGAATAATGAAACAGTAGACTGAAATTGCGCATAGGCAAAATAGGAAAAAGCGATTCCTGCTAAAAAGATCAAAAAGCTTCGAAACTGTTTCCTATCTTGAGGTAAAGCGAAAATCTTTTTAGTGATTTGCTGCGTTTCTTTCTGAGGATAGGAAGAAAAGATCCAGACATTCAAGCAGCTGAAAATGACATATGCTCCCCCTAGCATGCTGTAAGCTGTAGGAACAGAGATAGAACCTGCCGTCTGAATCAACGGGCCTAGAAAAGCACCTACAGCTAAAAGCCAGTATCTAGTGGTAAAGACGTTTTTTCTATTTTTTAAAGAAGAATTGAAAGATAGAATTTTCTTGACTGCCGATTCATGAATAACATAGCAAATTCCGCTAAATCCGTTTAAAAGAAAAAATAGCGGTACTGTTGATACAGTGGTTAATCCAATAAAAGTCATCCCCCAGACAAATGACACTAGGCATACTATCTGATTTAGCTTGAATTTATCCGATAGATGCCCGCCTATCGGACCAAAAAGCATACTGCACAAAGGATTGACTCCGACAATAAGACTTAATTCCCAGGTAGAGAAATGGAAGGTTTCTGATAAATAAATCATAAGAAACGGAACACTCATAAACATAGCAATCCTGCTGATAAATGTTTCACCAAGAAGAATAGTATTTTGTTTGTTCTTACTAATAATGACAATATTCGCCCCCTTTTTTTCTATGTTATCATGGTAATCATAGACAAAAAAATTGAGGTGAGAATACTCACTATCGAGGTGGGAAAGTGGAACATTACGGAAAAACTATCAGAAAATTGAGACTGGCGCGGAATGTGAGTCAGCAAACGCTTTGCCAAGCAATTATGAGCCGCTCCAATCTTTCACGATTTGAAAATGAAGAATACATCCCGGGATTTGATAAAGTGATTCAGCTATTAAAGAGACTTAATGTTGAAGTTGATGAATTTATCTACATAAACAATAATTATCGGGTAGATTCGTATGAGCAATTATACAGACAGTTAATTTATGCAGAAAATAGAAGAAATAAACAGGAGCTGCTGCAGGTCTCACAGAATATTTGTGGAGAAAAAGAGAATGGTACAAATTTTTTCGAGCTGTATCTCCTATCTCAGTTAGCTCTTCTGGAACATCATCTGCCTGCACATGAGACATTGACAAGCATTACTACAGTGATGAAGCCTGTTTTGTTTCAGACAGAAGACTGGCTATTTGCTGATTTTCGGCGGCTAAATAATTTTTTGCGTATTTTTGAGATAGAAGAAGCTGTCTTTCTCTACCAACGAGCTACAAAAGCATTCAAAAAATATGAGTATTTTACAAGAGAGAATAATGTAGTTATCCATCTAGGCTTAAATCTGGGACAGCTGCTATTGGAAGATGGGGATGCCAGACAGGCGGTTTTCTATTTTGAAGAGGCCAAAGCATACGCTGAGAATAGTAATAAACTATTTCAAAAGCTGACGATTGAGGCTTCTTTGGAGAAAGTTTTAAAAAGCAGCAATAACTCTCACTCATTGGGAAGTTTTGCAGAGCTGTTGACTGTTCTCGAAAAGATGGGTTACACCGATACAGCCGTTGCTTTAAAAAATTATGTAGAATAACAGTATTTAACAGAAGTTTGTAGAGAAAATTTTGTTTTCTATACCTGCTTCTGTTTTTTATTTTTCAAAGATTTTGGAAAAGAATGAAAAGCTTTCAAGAAGAATTTTTCTTGAATTTCATTATAAAATGCATTTTAAGAGATTTTTTTTCGAAATAATAGATTATGTCATTTTTAATTAAAATTGCTTAGAGCGAAAATTAGACGGATAAATTTGTTTTCTGCATGAAAAAAAGGTATAATATTAAAGTAAAAGTGAATTTTAAAAGAGGGATGTATTTTGAAAAAAACACTTATTTTAGAAACTGATTACATGACACTTGGTCAATTTTTAAAAGAGATCAATGTCATCAGCAGTGGTGGTCAGGCAAAATGGTATCTAGCAGAAACCAGTGTTTTTGTGGATGGCGAGCTGGAAAATCGTAGAGGGCGAAAATTATATCCCGGCATGATGATTGAAATACCTGAAGAAGGTACTTTTTTTATGGCGGAAAAAGAAAACGAGTCAGCTGATGAGACTGAATAACATCACTTTGAAGCATTATCGGAATTATGAAGAAGCTGCTCTGACTTTTCCTAAAGCATTGACGATTTTTTTAGGTGAAAATGCTCAGGGGAAAACCAATATGCTGGAAAGTATCTATGTACTGGCAATGACGCGTAGTCATCGGACCAGCAACGAAAAAGAACTTGTCGGCTTTGGACACGATACTGCAAAAATTGAAGGTGTTATCGAGAAGAATTCCGGAACTGTGCCAATGGAGATTATCATTTCCAGTAAAGGAAGAAAAACTAAAGTTAATCATATTGAGCAAAAACGGCTGAGCTCTTACATTGGTCAGCTGAATGTTATCTTGTTCGCACCCGAAGATTTATCGCTGGTAAAAGGCTCGCCTCAGCTTCGAAGGAAGTTTGTTGATATGGAGCTGGGACAGGTCAACCCCATTTATTTGTACGACCTTGTTCAGTATCAGTCTGTATTAAAACAGCGTAATCAATATTTGAAGCAACTGGCTGATAAAAGTCAGACGGATACAGTTTATCTGGATATATTAACAGAGCAGCTGGCCGAGTTTGGCGGAAAGGTGCTTTTTGCTCGTCTTGAATTTATTACAAAACTGGAAAAATGGGCAAACGAACTCCATAAGAAAATCAGCCATGGTCGGGAAGAATTATCCATAGAGTATGCTTCAAGCATAGTACTGCCTGAAGAAAAACAAAGCGTGGAAGAGCTGCAGCAGCTTTTTCTCCAGCAGCTAATGAAGAACCGTAAAAGAGAGCTGTTTAAAGTATCAACCTTTTTAGGACCACATAGAGATGATCTGATATTTAATGTTAATCAGCAGAACGTTCAAACCTATGGATCGCAAGGGCAGCAGAGAACAACAGCACTTAGTGTTAAGCTGGCCGAGATTGATTTAATGTATGCTGAAACAGGAGAATATCCGGTTCTTCTTTTAGATGATGTTATGAGTGAGCTGGATGATGAACGTCAGCTGCATTTACTGGAAACAATAGAAGGAAAAGTGCAAACCTTTATAACAACGACAACCTTGAATCATTTAACCAATAAAATTACTGTTGAACCAGATATATTCCATGTTCAACAGGGAGAGATAGTGAGGGAATCATTGAATGACTGAAGAAGAAAAAAGTATGAAGGAACGTGCAAAGGAGTATGACGCCAGTCAGATCCAGGTACTTGAAGGTCTGGAGGCTGTTAGAAAACGTCCCGGGATGTATATTGGATCAACAAGTTCAGAAGGACTGCATCACTTAGTATGGGAAATCGTAGATAATTCTATCGATGAGGCGTTGGCCGGCTTCGCAACAAGTATTCAGGTAATTATTGAACCTGACAACAGCATTACTGTTATTGATGATGGGCGGGGAATCCCCGTTGGGATACAAGAAAAGACCGGTCGTCCAGCAGTAGAAACAGTCTTTACCATTCTCCATGCTGGAGGAAAATTCGGCGGCGGCGGTTATAAAGTATCCGGCGGTCTGCACGGAGTAGGCTCATCTGTAGTAAATGCTCTATCTGTGACATTAGATGTAAAAGTGTACAAAGATGGAAAAGTCTATTTTCAGGAATACAGCCGTGGTGCAGTTGTTGCTGATTTGAAAGTTATTGATGAGACAGATCGTCATGGAACGACTGTCCATTTCATTCCAGATCCGGAAATTTTTACAGAAACAGTTGAATTTAACTTTGAAAAACTGGCGACACGTGTTCGTGAGCTGGCTTTCCTTAACCGCGGGTTAAAAATCTCGATTGAAGATAAGAGGGAAGAAAAACCAGTTTTAAAGGAATATCATTACGAAGGCGGAATCAAGAGTTATGTAGAACATCTAAATGCCAATAAAGAGGTATTGTTCCCAGATCCAATCTTCATAGAAGGCGAGCAGCAGGGAATCACGATTGAAGTGTCTATGCAGTATACAGACGGTTATCATTCCAACATCCTAAGCTTCGCTAATAACATTCATACGTACGAAGGCGGTACCCATGAATCTGGGTTTAAAACATCTCTGACTCGTGTGATTAACGATTATGCCCGTAAGCAGAAGCTGATGAAGGATAACGATGAGAATCTGACTGGTGAGGACGTTCGTGAAGGACTGACTGCCGTTGTTTCAATCAAACATCCGGAACCTCAGTTTGAAGGACAAACGAAAACTAAGCTGGGCAACTCTGAAGTTCGGACAGTTACCGACCGCCTGTTTTCTGAGTATTTCAACAAATTCCTTATGGAGAATCCAACCGTAGGAAGACAGATCATTGAAAAAGGGATGCTGGCTTCTAAAGCCCGCCTGGCAGCAAAACGCGCCCGTGAAGTAACCCGCCGTAAAGGCGCATTGGAAATCAGTAATTTGCCTGGGAAACTGGCTGACTGCTCCAGTAAAGATCCGGAAAAATGCGAACTATTTATCGTCGAAGGAGATTCAGCCGGCGGTTCAGCTAAGCAAGGACGAAGTCGTGAATTTCAGGCGATTTTACCGATTCGTGGGAAAATTCTAAATGTTGAAAAGGCAAGTATGGACAAAATTTTGGCAAATGAAGAAATTCGTTCATTGTTTACCGCAATGGGGACTGGTTTTGGTGAAGACTTTGATGTTTCAAAAGCACGTTACCACAAGCTGGTAATCATGACCGATGCCGATGTCGATGGTGCACATATCAGAACATTGCTGCTAACCTTGTTTTATCGGTTCATGCGTCCAATTGTTGAAGCCGGCTATGTTTATATTGCTCAGCCTCCTTTATATGGTGTGAAACAAGGAAAGAAAATTACCTATATCCAGCCTGGAAAAACCGCTGAAGATGATTTGGCAGAAGTAATGGCAACATTACCAGCCTCTCCGAAGCCCACTATACAACGTTACAAAGGTTTAGGTGAAATGGACGATCATCAGCTTTGGGAGACGACAATGGACCCTGAGAGACGTTTGATGGCACGTGTGAGTGTCGATGATGCTATCGAAGCTGATCAAATCTTTGAAATGCTGATGGGCGACAGAGTAGAGCCTAGACGAGCGTTTATTGAAGACAATGCCCATTATGTGAAAAATCTGGATATTTAAAAATAAGAAGGAGTAAAATTCATGAATGAAGACTTGAAAGAAAATATTCGCGACGTCAATCTGACCAGTGAAATGAAAGAATCCTTCATTGATTATGCAATGAGTGTTATTGTGGCTCGGGCTCTGCCTGATGTACGTGACGGGTTAAAGCCAGTACACCGCCGCATCCTCTATGGGATGAATGAACTAGGTGTGACCCCTGATAAGCCGCATAAAAAGTCGGCCCGTATCGTTGGGGATGTTATGGGTAAATATCACCCTCATGGTGATAGTGCAATTTATGAATCAATGGTGCGTATGGCACAGCCTTTTAGCTATCGGTCAATGCTGGTCGATGGTCACGGAAACTTTGGTTCCGTTGATGGCGACGGTGCTGCTGCGATGCGTTATACCGAAGCAAGAATGAGTAAAATTGCCTTGGAAATGCTGCGCGATATTAATAAGAATACTGTTGATTACCACAGTAACTATGATGACTCTGAGCAGGAACCAGATGTATTGCCGGCACGTTTTCCTAATCTGCTGGTTAATGGTACTACCGGGATTGCGGTTGGGATGGCTACAAATATTCCACCGCATAACCTGCGGGAAGTCGTTTCTGCTGTTCAGATGCTGATGGATAATCCAGAAGCAACTACGAATGAATTGATGGAGGTTCTGCCAGGACCAGATTTCCCTACAGGGGGATTGGTTATGGGGAAATCTGGTATTCGTCGTGCATATGAAACAGGGAAAGGTTCAATTACAGTTCGAGCAAAAGTCGAACTGATTGATATGCCAAACGGCAAGGAAAGAATCCTTGTTACAGAATTGCCGTATATGGTCAATAAAGCGAAGCTGATTGAACGTATTTCTGAGCTACACAGAGATAAACGAATTGAAGGAATCACAGATTTGCGTGATGAATCTTCCCGTGAAGGAATGCGGATTGTTATCGATGTGCGTCGGGATGTTAGTGCCTCAGTTGTATTGAATAACCTCTACAAGATGACTGCGCTGCAAAGCTCCTTTGGTTTTAATATGCTGGCTATTGAAAAAGGCGTACCAAAGATACTTAGCCTTAAGCGTATTCTTGAAAATTATATTGAGCATCAGCAGGAAGTTATTCGTAGAAGAACTGAATTTGAAAAAAGTAAAGCAGAAGCACGTGCACATATCTTAGAAGGGCTGCGAATTGCGCTGGATCATATCGATGAAATCATCGCAATCATTCGCGGATCAAGCTCTGATGATGAAGCAAAAGCTGCAATGATTGAGCGCTTTAAGTTTTCTGACCGTCAGGCACAAGCGATTTTAGATATGCGCCTGCGTCGCTTAACAGGCTTAGAACGGGAAAAAATTGAGAATGAATATCAGGAATTATTAAAACTGATTGCTGATCTAGAAGATATTCTGGCTAAGCCAGAAAGAATTGATACAATTATTAAAGAAGAAATGACAGAAATCAGTGATAAATTTGGCGATGCCCGCCGTACAGAACTATTAGTTGGCGAAGTGCTGAGTCTGGAAGATGAAGACCTGATTGAAGAAGCTGAAGTAGTAATCACGCTGACAAATAACGGCTATATCAAACGTGTTGCGAATAGCGAGTTTAGAGCACAGCGTAGAGGCGGACGCGGCGTACAAGGAATGGGTGTTCATGATGATGATTTCGTGAAAAATTTAGTTTCCTGCTCAACACATGATACCTTGCTGTTCTTTACTAATACAGGTAAAGTGTATCGGGCGAAAGGATACGAAATTCCAGAATACGGCCGGACTGCGAAAGGTATCCCTGTAATCAATCTGCTGGGAATCGATTCCAGTGAAAGCATTCAAGCGATTATCTCAGTTACTGGTCAAGCTGAAGAAGGTCATTACTTGTTCTTTACTACCCGTAAAGGAACCGTGAAACGGACAAGTGTTACAGCCTTTTCCAATATCCGAAGCAATGGTTTAATTGCTATTGGATTAAAAGATGAAGATGAACTGGTAAATGTCTCTATGACTGATGGAGAACAGAATATGATCATCGGTACACATAAAGGCTACTCAGTTACTTTCCTTGAAACGACTGTTCGTGATATGGGAAGAAGTGCTTCTGGTGTACGGGGAATTCGTTTGAGAGAAGACGATTATGTGGTCGGCTCGGCTGTTTTAGGTGCTGAAGATGAAGTGTTAGTCATTACAGAAAATGGTTATGGTAAACGTACAAAAGCTTCTGAATATCCTGTTAAAGGACGTGGTGGTAAAGGGATTAAAACAGCTAATATTACTGCGAAAAACGGTCCTTTAGCTGGTCTGCAGACTGTTAAAGGCGATGAAGACATCTTATTGATTACTGATAAAGGTGTAATCATTCGTTTCAATGTTGCTACTGTATCTCAAACAGGTCGTGCTACTTTAGGTGTTCGTCTTATGAGAATGGAAAACGAAGCGAAAGTTGTTACGATGGCAGTTGTTGAACCTGAAATTGATGATGTTGAAATAGCAGAAGCAACTGAGGGTGAAAATATAACAGAAGAATAAGTGAAAAATTTATAACAAAGGTATATGGAAAAAGTAGGAAGCAAAGCTCCTAAAATTGTCCACTTTGTTTAAAGGAGCTGTGACGGAAAAAATGTCGCAGCTCTTTTTTCTATTTATGAAAATAAATCGATGATCATCAGAAATAAGAGGAAAGGTATTTTTGCTTTATTTATCGAGCCAGAACACTTTGACTATAACATCTAAAATCAGAGTAAAAAATAGAAAACAAGTCAAAGTGAGCAGCTAAAAAAACCTTACTTTTATTTGAATGAAACTTATGAAAACTCTTGATTTCATGGGATTTTCCATGTATAATGGAAAATTGTGAGTAGTCTATTTATTTAGATCGCTCTCCTTACTCTTAGCAAACTAAGAGTCTAAAGTCCACAGGGAGGTGAAAATCAATGAGTCAAGATACGAATTATGAAATCATGTACATTATTCGTCCGAACATTGATGAAGAAGCAAAAACTGCTTTAGTAGAACGTTTCGACACAATCTTAAAAGATAATGGAGCTGAAGTTATCGAATCTAAAGATTGGGAAAAACGCCGCTTAGCATATGAAATGAACGGATTCCGTGAAGGCATCTATCATATCGTTAAAGTATCTTCTCCATCAGATGCAGGCGCAATCAATGAATTTGATCGTCTTGCTAAAATCAATGATGATATCATTCGTCACATGATTATTAGAGAAGAAGCATAAAATGTTTCACGTGAAACATTTATTAGACGAAAGGAGATGCTCAAATGATTAACAACGTTGTATTAGTTGGAAGATTAACAAAGGATCCTGATTTGCGCTATACTTCAAGTGGTTCTGCTGTTGCTACATTTACATTAGCAGTCAATCGTAATTTTACGAATCAGAACGGAACACGTGAAGCAGATTTCATTAATTGTGTGATTTGGCGTAAACCAGCTGAAACTATGGCTAATTATGCTCGTAAAGGTACTTTGTTAGGAGTAGTTGGACGGATTCAAACAAGATCCTACGATAACCAGCAAGGTCAAAGAGTTTATGTAACCGAAGTTGTTTGTGATAACTTCCAGTTATTAGAGTCTCGTTCAGCATCTGAACAAAGACAAACGCAGGATAACTCTTCTTTCAATTCTGGAGGAGGATTTACTCAACCGCAGAATAATAACAACAACTTTACAGGACAAAGCAACAACTTTAATCAGCCATCATCTCAGTCTAGTAACGGTAGTAGTAGTAATACGCCTGATTTTAATAGAGATGCAGATCCTTTTGGAGGTTCTGGTTCAACTATTGACATTTCAGATGATGATTTACCATTCTAAGAATTTTTTGACAGGAGGGAAACAGAATGGCACAACAAAGAAGAGGCGGACGTAAACGTCGTAAAGTAGACTATATTGCTGCAAATCACATTGAATATATTGATTATAAAGATGTTGAATTGCTGAAAAAATTTATTTCTGAACGTGGAAAAATTTTGCCACGTCGTGTAACTGGTACTGGTGCTAAAAACCAGCGTAAACTAACAATTGCTATCAAACGTGCTCGTATCATGGGCTTACTTCCATTCGTAGGCGAAGAGCAATAAAAATAGTTATTACTATAGAAAAAAACGGTTGAAAGGAAAAATCCTTTCAACCGTTTTTTAGCGAAACTAAGATTATAGATAAGACGATGTTCCACCCAATCATCAATCAAGAGAAGTGTATGACAATATTTCTCTTTACTATTTTAGGTAAAATTATATTCTTTCATATGTTGTATTTAATAAGGATAACTTAAAGTCTTTTACAATAAAAAAGAAGTAAGTATGGTTATAACTATGAGTTATAGTCTTTCAATGAAATAGTAGTATATACTAACACTTTAACCACGATGAGTAGTTGCTGAGGTAAATCCTTCAGAAATAGACTAAAATTCATCAAAATTAAAGAGCAGTAAGAAGGAATCAAGAATGAGACAGAAGTGTTTCATGTTAAGTCCGAGAAATAAGAAGAAATTCACAGAAATGACAGAAAACACGAATGTGAGCCAGTCGATGTTGACTGATTCTTATCTGGTGTTCCACAATTTTTGTGAATTTCGGCTTATTTCTGAAGGACCTGCTCCTGCGGTTACTCGTCGCAGTTCAATGCTAGTATGTGTGCTTCTGCTCGTACCGTTTATGTGGATTCCACGTGAGTAATATTCTTCTTGTTGCTGATAAACAAGTGAATAAAGTATGAGCTGATTTGATATTGAACAGTACCTACATGTACTTAAAGCTACACATTTTTGTCCCAACCTTATATAGGATAGTATTAGATTTCTTATTATTGGGAGAGTCTCATTTCTTCATAACTAACTTTAAAAGTTTTTTAGCTTGAAAAAGCAGTAATAGAACTTCTATACGCCTAATAACTAGTTCATATTGACCAGTAGGAGGATGTTATTAGATTAAATATGTTTTGCTGAATATATAAATGAAAGAGATAAAATTATCTCAAAGTAACAAATCAATGAAGTTAGATAAGGCTTCCTTCAAATACTGTCTCGTTTATAAATGTATAATTACTAGTCTTTACTTTTTCATGACAGTCTAAAGATAAAAACTAGTTCTACTTACATTATAGGCTAAATAATAGTTTAAGCTTGGCATAGTCTTTAAATGAAGTTGAATAGATAACAAAACTCAGATAAGAAAGGAAACAAGTTTAAATAATTTAGATAATAGGAACCATAAGACAGCAAGTTTATAAAATGGAGCAAACAATGATGTTTCACGTGAAACATTTTGCTTGAGTATCATTCGCATGGATGAAGCAGAGTGTGGTAAAATAGAAAGGGAGTTTTATTGTAGTTAAAATTTGGGGAGGCTGTATGATGAAACAGACGAGATCAAAAAGAGTCTTTTTCTTCTTTGTTTTTCTCTGTATTTTAGAAATAGCAATTGTCTTTTTTCTTAATAATAAGCTTTTAATCAGTGCAATCTTAGCAATAATCAATATTTATTTGATTAATCGAATATTGAATCTCGTTCGGAGATTGGAATTATCGAATATTGAAAAAATAAGAAAAGCTACGATTAATGCTGAGGATTCTATTGATTTTGCAATTAGCGAAGTACCTGTAGGAATCATTACATATGATGAAACAACAAAACAGCCGCTATGGTTAAATCCATACGCAGAAGAAATATTTTATTCAGGTGAGGAACAAAAACTTCTGTTGACTACGGAAGATGTTGTATCGTATATTTCATTATTTGAAAAAGGAAAAGACATATTTAAAGTAGGAGAGGATATTTTTCGTTTTAAAGTAAACCTGGATCAGACAACGATTACGTTTGAAAACATTACCCAGGAAAATATTTTGTATCAGGAAAAGAAAGCTATGCAGACTGCTATCGGTATTGTATCAATTGATAACTATGATGATGTAACCGATAATATGGATGTGAAACAGGTATCTTATCTGAATAGTTTTTTAACGACTAGAATCTCTGATTGGTTAGAAGAATATCAAGTATTTTACAAGCGTTTAGATTCAGACCGCTATATATTTGTTGGACAATTAGAAGATATTGAACAGATGATGAATAGCAAATTTCAAATACTGGATACTGTTAGGAAAGATACAAATGAGCAAGGTATTGGTATTACATTGAGCATGGGGATTGCATATGGTGGAAATAATCTGGAGGTAACAGGAAGTATCGCTCAAACAAATCTTGATATGGCATTGGTAAGAGGTGGCGATCAAGTAGTTGTAAAAGAAGCAAACAGCAGTAGTAAACCAGTCTTCTTCGGTGGAAGGTCAGCTTCTGTATCGAAAAGAACACGTGTTCGTTCCAGGGCGATGAGTACTGCGATTCAGGGGTTAATCAAAGAGTCGCCGGATGTCTATATTATGGGTCATCATTTACCGGACATGGATGCGATTGGTTCAGCTTTTGGCGTCGCAAAGCTGGCAAGTTTTTATGAAAAAGAAGCGTGGGTGATTTTAGATCCGGAAGAAAACATACCAGATGTCTATCGTGTATTAGAGGAGCTTAAAAAACATCCCGAATTAAATCAACAAATCATTTCACCAAAAGAAGCAATCAAAAAAATGCAGAACAATAGTTTGTTGATTATGGTAGACTATCATAAACCATCACTTTCTATATCCAAAGAATTATATGATCGGTTTAGTAAGGTTGTAATCATTGACCATCATCGACGGGGTGATGAATTCCCTGATAAATCTCTACTATCCTATATTGAATCCTCTGCATCTTCTGCTTCAGAATTAGTAACAGAGCTCCTGGAATATCAAAGCAATACAGTAAATAGCAAATTGGATAAATTTGATGCTACACTTTTATTAGCAGGAATTGTTGTTGATACGAAAAGCTTTAGTGTTCGTACTGCACCGCGGACTTTTGATGTAGCGAGCTATTTAAGAACTTGTGGAGCGGATTCATCTTTAGTACAATATTTAATAAGCTCAGACTTAACCAGTTATTTGGAAATGAGTCAGCTCATCTCCAAGAGTGAATATGTGACCGAAGATACGGTTATCGCTGTTGGACAAGAAGAGAAGGAATACGATAGTGTTGCAGCTGCTAAAACAGCAGATACGTTGTTATCGATGTCTGGTATCAATGCCGCCTTTGTTATTACAAAACGAAAAGATAAAAAAATTGGTATCAGTGCCAGAAGTAATGGATCAATTAATGTTCAGATTATTATGGAGGCTTTAGGAGGCGGCGGTCACTTTACTAATGCTGCTACACAAATTGCAGACAGCAGTATTATAGAAGTTAAGGAACTACTGTTGAACGTAATTAAAGATAACGTAGATGAAATGTATGATAAGGAGTGAAACAGATGAAAGTAATATTTTTACAAGATGTTAAAGGTAAAGGAAAAAAGGGCGAGGTTAAAGAAGTCCCTACCGGTTATGCACAAAATTATTTGATAAAAAATAATTTAGCTCAAGAAGCAAATAAAGGCAGCATCAGTGCACTGGCAGGTCAGAAAAAGGCACAAGCAAAGCATGAAGCTGAAATTCTGGCGGAGTCAGAGAAGATGAAAGAATTTTTGGAAAAAGAAGACACTGTTATTGAAATAAAAGCGAAGGCTGGAGAAGATGGCCGCTTATTTGGGTCGATTCCTTCTAAACAAATTACGGAAGCATTAAATAAGCAATTCCAAGTAAAATTAGATAAGAGAAAATTGGAATTGGGTCAGCCGATTCGAACGCTAGGTTATACGAATGTTCCTGTAAAACTTCACCACGAGGTAACAGCAGTATTGAAAGTACATGTTGTAGAAGAATAAAAAAAGATTGGACGAAGCAGAATAAATTCTTCTGCTTCGTCTTTGCTATTTTGTATATAGAGTAAAAAAAGAGAAATTTTAAAATTACCATGATTCATTTAAGTAGTATAAAAGAATAGCGGCGGTGTTAACCATATACTTTTCGATAATTTCTTGTTAGAATAGAAAGACTAGAGAAATTCGTTTGTAGGAGAGAAAAATAGATGAATGAAGTATGGCAGGATCGAGTGCCTCCTCAAAATATAGAGGCTGAACAGGCAGTTTTAGGGTCTGTTTTTTTAGACGCTGAAGTAGTCATAGATGCAATGGAATACATAGAACCCAAGGATTTTTACCGCCGTAATCATCAATTGATCTTTCAGGCAATGATTACACTAAATGAACGAAATGAAGCAGTTGATGTTGTTACTGTCAAAAACAAGCTGGAAGAAGAGAATCTACTTGAAGATGTTGGCGGTCTGAGCTATTTATCTGAATTGGCTTTATCTGTCCCAACTGCTGCTAATATCGCACACTATGCTAAAATCGTTGAGCAAAAATCATTACTGCGCAATTTAATTCATACTGCGACTGAGATTGTAACCAAAGGCTTTGAACAAGGCGAAGATGTAGAGACGATATTAGATGACGCGGAACGAAGTATTTTAGAGGTCTCTGAGAAGAGAAACCGAAGCGGCTTTCTGTCTATTTCTGAGGTTTTGAATACAGCGATTGCCAATATCGACCAGCTGTATCAACAAAACGAAGATATTACTGGTCTGCCGACTGGTTATCAGGCATTGGATAAGATGACTGCGGGGCTACAGCCGGAAGAGCTAATTATCCTTGCTGCCAGACCAGCTGTTGGTAAAACGGCGTTTGCTTTGAACATTGCTCAGAATGTTGGAACGAAAACAGATAAAGCTGTTGCTATTTTCAGTTTGGAAATGGGAGCAGAGTCACTGGTGAATAGAATGCTGTGCGCTGAGGGCTCCATAGAGGCTTCTCACTTGCGAACAGGGCAGTTGTCGGAAGAAGAGTGGCAGAACTTGATTATCGCCATGGGCAGCTTGTCACGAGCAAATATCTATATTGATGATACACCAGGTATCAAGATTTCAGAAATTCGGGCAAAATGTCGAAAACTGGCTCAGGAAAAAGGGAATATGGGTTTAATTCTTATTGATTACCTTCAGCTAATTGAAGGCTCAGGAAAAGAAAACCGTCAGCAGGAAGTTTCTGATATTTCCCGACAGTTGAAAAAGCTGGCAAAAGAGTTAAAGGTTCCGGTTATTGCTCTTTCACAGTTGTCTCGTGGAGTAGAACAAAGACAAGACAAACGTCCCGTATTAAGTGATATTCGGGAATCTGGTTCGATTGAGCAGGATGCGGATATCGTTGCATTTCTATATCGAGATGATTATTATGACCGTGCCGGAGAAGATGATGATCCGGATAGAGAACCACCGGAAATCGATAATGTAGTAGAAGTGATTATTGAGAAAAACCGTAGTGGTGCCCGGGGAACTGTAGAATTACTATTTATCAAAGAATACAATAAGTTTTCCTCGCTATCTTTAAGAGAAGATTTTTAGGGAAAAGCTATTAGCTGTTAATAAGATGGTACAGGAGTGTTTCGTCCCGAGAACCAAATAGGTACTGTTTAACATCAGCTCGTTCCTCACTGTGTTTCTCAGCAATAAGAAGAAATTCCTGGAAATGACAGGAAACACGAATGTGAGCCAGTCAATGTTGACTGATTCCTACCTGATATTCTTCAAACTTTTGTGATTTTCGGCTTATTTCCGAAGGTCTTACTCCTGCGATTACTCGTCGCAGTTCAATGCTGGTATGTGCTACTGCCCCCACCGTTTATTCGGATTCCAAGTGAGTAGGATATAACTCAATGAGTTATGCTACTCACTTTTCCTTTGGAAAAATTACTGAAGAATAAAAATTTATAAGAACTGCTAAAAACTATAAAATTCGTATTTTTTATAAAAATGGAACTTTGAAAAAAAAATCGTTCGTGTTTTAACTTGATAATCTTTTTTTTAGAAACTAATATTCGATTTTTCGTTGAAAACTTCGCTTATTATTGTTACAATAGATGCGGATTAAATAATAAAGAATGAGGTGCTTAAATGTCATCTGTAGTAGTAGTAGGAACACAATGGGGCGACGAAGGAAAAGGAAAGATCACAGACTTTTTAAGTGAAAATGCAGAAGTAATCGCACGTTACCAAGGCGGAGATAATGCCGGTCATACAATTAAGTTTGATGGAACAACCTATAAATTACACCTCATCCCTTCAGGTATTTTTTATAAAGATAAAATTAGTGTTATAGGGAATGGTGTTGTAGTTAACCCTAAATCTTTAGTGAAAGAACTGAAATATTTAAAAGAAAACAATGTTGCCACAGATAATCTGAGAATTTCTGATCGGGCACATGTCATACTTCCTTATCACATTCAACTGGATCAGCTGCAGGAGGATGCTAAGGGAGATAATAAAATTGGAACTACAATCAAAGGAATCGGCCCTGCTTATATGGATAAAGCGGCCCGTGTAGGGATTCGAATTGCTGATTTACTGGATAAGGAAATTTTTGAAGAACGGCTGAAAATCAATCTGGAGGAAAAAAACCGCCAGTTTGTTAAGATGTTTGATAGCGAACCAATCGCATTTGAAGATATTTTTGAAGAGTATTATGCGTATGGTCAGGAAATAAAAAAATATGTAACAGATACTTCTGTTATTTTGAACGATGCCCTGGATGCTGGAAAACGAGTTCTTTTTGAAGGCGCTCAAGGGGTTATGCTGGATATCGATCAGGGAACCTATCCTTTCGTAACTTCATCTAATCCTGTTGCCGGCGGTGTGACAATCGGCAGCGGTGTAGGACCATCTAAAATTAATAAAGTAGTTGGTGTTTGTAAGGCGTACACCTCAAGGGTTGGTGATGGACCATTCCCAACAGAATTATTTGATGAGACTGGTGAGCAAATCCGTAAGATTGGTAAAGAGTATGGCACAACAACGGGCAGACCGAGACGTGTTGGCTGGTTTGACACAGTTGTTATGAGACACTCAAAAAGAGTTTCAGGGATTACGAATCTATCCCTAAATTCAATTGATGTATTAAGCGGGTTAGAAACAGTAAAAATCTGTACAGCCTATGAGCTTGATGGAGAACTGATCTATCATTATCCTGCTAGTTTAAAAGAACTAAGCCGCTGCAAACCAGTTTATGAAGAACTTCCAGGCTGGAATGAAGATATTACTCAGTGTAAGACGCTCTCTGATTTACCACTAAATGCTAGAAACTATGTCCATCGGATTTCAGAATTAGTCGGTGTCCGCATCTCTACATTTTCAGTAGGTCCAGACCGGAACCAGACCAATGTTTTGGAAAGTGTGTGGGCGCAGATATAGGCTTTATAAAGCTGAGAGCATCATTTTACAGTTATAAAAATAATTTGCTGAAATAAGATTATTCTCTTATTTCAGCTTTTTTTAAGTCTTCATAGTAAAATAAGTGTAGTTAACAGATTTATGATAAAATGTAGTGAGCGAGGAGGACAATAAAATGACATTTAAGCTAGTGACGGATTCATGCTGTGATCTGCCTTACGAGTTTTTGCAGGAAAATGATGTATCGTTCATTAGTATGACGATAACAATTGATAATAAAGAGCTGATAGATGATTTAGGAGAAACCTTTGACTATTCAGATTTTCTAACAAAAATTAAAAATGGTGCAATGCCGACTACCTCTCAAGTAAATGCCGGACGCTATCAGGAATTTTTCCGGACATTTGTAGAGAAAAAAGAACCCGTACTGTATTTGGCTTTTTCTTCCGGATTAAGCGGTTCTTACCAAAGTGCTGTACAGGCCGTAGAAATGCTTAAGGAAGAATATGAGGAAGTAGCTATCTATGTTGTTGATACTAAAGCAGCCAGTCTAGGAGAGGGATTGCTGGTTCATAAAGCCATAGCGTTGAGAAATGCCGGACATTCTTTAGAAGAGGTATTACTATGGATGGAAGAAAATAAGATGAATGTTCAATCATGGGTAACAGTAGATGATTTAAAGCATCTGGAGCGGGGAGGTAGAATCTCTAAAACAACAGCAGCTATCGGTGGACTAATGAATATTAAGCCGATTATTACTGTGGATAGTGACGGGAAGCTTCAAAATGTAGGGAAAGTTCGCGGTAGAGGAAAAGCACTGAAAAAAGTAATAGATGAAACCGTTCAGAATATTAAAGACCCGATAGACCAGACACTGTTTATTGCATATGCAGGAGATAAAGAGAGTGCAGAAAAGGTTAGAGAGGGACTTGCAAAAGAAATTCAAACAAAAGAAATTTTGTTATATCCGTTAGGTCCTACGATTACCAGTCATACAGGTTATGGCTGTATTGCTGTATTTTCATTAGGAAAGAAACGATAGTATCAGTATTAAAAGAATAACCAGTTTTTAGTGAATCGAGTATATTTCTTATTCGTTTTTTAGAAGCAGTACATCACCAAACAGATGATGTACTGCTTCTTTTTCTATTTTTTATTTGCGCAACTTTTTTTATAAGATACTTTCTACCCCTCTGACTATAATAGGTTTATCAAGTAAATAGTTTAACGGTTAAACAGCTGATAGTATTCAGCAGATACAGGTTCGAATCCTGTTTTACTTATAAAGACACTTACAGCAACTCAAAACCACTCTACTAGGGATAGAATTAGGAAAAAAAGTGTCTTGTATAAAGAGCGCGCACAGCAAATATTAAAATCTTTCTACCAAAGACTGAAACCATGCGCTCTGTAAAAAGGAGTATGGTAAGAATGATTTGATCAATCATTCTTACCAGATAAAAAGAAAAGTTTAAAAAGGAGGGGACAACATGTTAAAGGAATTGAAACAGATGTTCAATATAACAAAAACAGAAAATGGTGCCTACACATTAAAAAGCTCACTGAATGATTTGCTGGATTTATTCGCTTTAGGCGGATCCTATCGTACCAGAAGTGAGCAGGAGGTAGTTGCTTTATTCCGTAAAGCGTTTTTAGAGGATAAGGAGCTAGCAATGAAAACCTTGTTTTATCTGCGGGATATTCGTGGAGGTCAGGGAGAGCGGCGCTTTTTTAGAATTGTATTGAACGACCTAGCCTATAATGAATGTGCAACAGCAAAACAAGTGCTTAAGTTTATACCAGAATATGGACGTTGGGATGATTTGCTTTGGCTGTTGACTACCCCTTTGAAAGAAGAAGTATTAACCATTGTACGCGTTCAATTTTATGCCGATCAATGGAATAATCAACAGAATAAGCCGATTTCATTGCTAGCTAAATGGATGCCGTCTGTTTCTGTGAGAAATCAGGAAAGAAAAGAGCAGTTAAAAATTATTTTGGAGGGCATGCAGCTAAATAAGGCTGACTATCGAAAAGAACTGAGTAAGCTGCGCCGGACATTAGAGATAGTGGAAACAAAGCTGTCAGAGCAAACCTATGAGACTATTAGCTATCAGAATTTGCCCTCTCTTGCCGGTATGAAATATCGCCAGGCATTCTATCGAAATGATGAGGAACGTTATACTGAATATTTGGAGCAGCTGAAAAAAGGAGCTGCAACAATCAATGCAGGAACATTGTACCCTTCAGATATTGTCGGCAAAATTTTGACTACTCATATAACTGAAGAAAACAGAACGCTTTATAATGGTCTGTGGGCGAATTTGCCGGACTACATTGGTGAAAGAAAAGAAAAATCTTTAGCCGTCGTAGATGTTTCCGGCTCCATGACCGGCAGGCCGATGGAAGCAGCAATTGCTTTAGGTATTTATTTGTCTGAACGAAACGACAGCGAGTTTAAGAATCATTTTATGACATTTTCACAATCACCGAAGCTATGTGAATTAAAGGGACAGGATTTTGTCGCAAAGGTTCAAAATCTGCAGAGAGCTTCATGGGGATATAATACCAATCTCGAAAAGGTCTTTCAGGTGATTTTGCAGACCGCCAAACAGCATCGCCTCTCTCAAGCGGAAATGATTGAAAAGCTGTATATTATTTCTGATATGGAATTTGACGCTGCGGTGGGAAGAACAGACGCCGTATACACAAGAGAAACACTATTTAAGACATTAAAACGGATGATGAACCGAGCAGGCTATCAAATGCCTGAGATTGTATTTTGGAATGTGAATGCTCGTCAAAATCAGCTGCCTGTTTCAATGGAAGAAAAATATGTAAAGCTGGTTTCAGGTTACAGTCCGTCAGTGTTCGAAGCATTAATCCAAGATCAATCGGTTTCACCAGTCGATTTTATGATGAAAGTAATTGGCTCGGAACGATACGAACCAATCAAGGTTGCTTAATGAAGCGATAATGAAAAGACATTTTAGTAATAGTAAGCAAAAAAACTGAGGCTGGAATTCTCCAGTCTCAGTTTTTTTAGTCTCTAAAAAGTTTTCAGATTAATATTCTCCAGTAAATAATTCGTCTAGTTGTTTTTGAACGTCCTTGTTTTCCAGGAATTCATCGTAGGTTGTATCTGCACGGTCAACTAGTCCTTTATCAGATACAGCAATAACACGATCTGCTAGAGTTTGAATAAACTGATGGTCATGAGAAGCGAAAAGGATAGCGCCTTTAAATGAAATTAAGCCATCATTTAAAGCTGTGATTGATTCTAAATCTAAATGATTCGTCGGATCATCAAGAACTAACACATTTGATTTAGACAACATCATTTTAGACAGCATGCATCTTACTTTTTCTCCACCGGAAAGTACATTAACAGGCTTCAGTACTTCTTCACCTGAAAACAGCATTCTTCCAAGGAAGCTGCGCAGGAAGGTATTATCATCTTCCTCTTTACTTGCATATTGACGCAGCCAGTCAAGAATTGTTAAATTCGTATCAAATTCTTTGCTGTTGTCTTTTGGCAGGTAAGACTGACTAGTCGTTACACCCCAGCGGACAGTTCCAGTGTCAGGTGTTATTTCACCCATGATAACTTTAAATAGAGTAGTTGTTACAATATCACTATCAGCGATAAATGCAACTTTGTCGTCTTTATTTAAAGTAAAGGAAATATTATCCAGTATTTTTTTGCCGTCAATCGTTACAGAAATATTATCCAGCTGCAGCAGATCGTTTCCAATCTCTCTTTCAGGGCTGAAGCCAACAAAAGGATAGCGGCGGGAAGAAGGTTGGATATCATCCAATGTGATTTTATCCAGCATCTTTTTCCGGGAAGTTGCTTGTTTTGACTTGGAAGCATTCGCACTAAAGCGAGCAATAAAGTCTTGCAGCTCTTTGATTTGTTCTTCTTTTTTAGCGTTTTGATTTGATTGCAGCTTGGCAGCCAGCTGACTCGATTCCAGCCAGAAGTCATAGTTCCCTACATAGAGTTTAATTTTACCAAAGTCTAAATCCGCCATATGTGTACAAACCTTGTTTAAAAAGTGACGGTCATGGGAAACGACGATAACAGTATTATCAAAGTTGATTAGAAATTCTTCCAGCCAATTGATTGAACGAGTGTCCAATCCGTTGGTCGGCTCATCTAGAAGCAAGACATCCGGCTTGCCAAATAAAGATTGGGCAAGCAATACTTTGATTTTTTGTCCAGCAGTTAATTCACTCATTTTCTGATCATGAAGATTTTCCGGAATGTTCAAACCTTGGAGTAAGACAGCTGCTTCAGGTTCTGCTTCCCAGCCATCTAATTCAGCAAATTCGCCCTCTAGCTCAGCAGCACGAATGCCGTCTTCATCAGAGAAGTCTTCCTTCATATAAACAGCATCTTTTTCCTTCATTACTTCATATAAGCGTTTATGTCCCATAATGACTGTTTCAAGGACAGTATAATCTTCATAATCGAAATGATTCTGTTTCAAGGTTGCCATACGTTCATCTGGACCTAAAGAAACTGTCCCGGTTGTCGGCTGAATTTCCCCAGATAAAATTTTCAGAAAAGTCGATTTTCCGGCACCATTTGCCCCGATTAATCCGTAGCAGTTTCCTGGATTAAATTTAATATTTACATCATCAAAAAGTTTGCGGTCAGAAAACAACAAACTTACATCATTTACAGTAATCAATTTTTTTCCTCACTTTTCTATATATACTTAAGCCTCTTTGCATTATATCGGGGAAAGCTTGATTTTTCAAGCTGTTTCAATGTTTCCTTTCATTATATAAGTCAAATTGAATGTAAAAATCATGAAATGATGAAAAAACAGTGAATCTTAACATAAGACAAAATAAAAACAGCTCTTTTTTTGGGCAGATATAGATATTAGTGTACTTTTTTAAGAATACACTGTATGATACACATGAATATAGTGTATCGTTAGAAGGGGCTGGAGTTAACTATGAAAAGAATTGAGAAAATTTATCTGTATGTCAAAGAGAAAACTGAAAACCTGTCGCCTTCAGATATGCCTATAGGGTTTGGACTAACGACCTCTGATATATCTGATGCACTAAACATTCAGCGGACTAATGCTAGTAAGGATTTAAACGAACTTGTTCGGGAAGGTCTTCTGGAGAAAGTCGATGGACGTCCTGTAAGATACGTTGATAAGTCGGTTAGCCAATATCGTCCATTAAAAAAACATGTAAAGAGCTATCGGGAAATAGAAAATAAGGTGGCTTCTTCATCCGTACAAAAGGGAGATAAAACGAGCTATGCAATGAATGATATCTTTCAACAGATGATTGGTGCAGCAGGCAGCATGAAAACTCCTGTAGAGCAGGCGAAAGCAGCAATCCTGTATCCGCCGAAAGGGTTGAATTGTCTAATTATTGGACCAACTGGTTCTGGAAAGACGTATTTCGCACATGCGATGTTCCAGTTTGCCAGACGAAATGATATTGTTCAGGAAAATAAAGAGCTGATTGTATTTAACTGCGCAGATTATGCCCATAATCCAGAATTGCTGATGTCCCATCTTTTTGGTTATGTTGAGGGTGCTTTTACTGGAGCAACGGCAACTAAAGAAGGAATCATTCATGAAGCGGACGGTGGTATTCTGTTTCTGGATGAAGTTCACCGGCTGCCTCCGGAAGGTCAGGAGATGATTTTCTATTTTATGGATCATGGGACCTATTCCCGACTTGGAGAAACAACGAAAAATAATCATGCTGATGTGCGGATTATTTGTGCGACAACGGAGAATCCGGCTTCTTCACTGTTGAATACATTTGTTCGGCGAATTCCAATTATTATTCAACTGCCGAATTTTAATGATCGGCCGGCGAAAGAAAAAGTTGAACTAGTTAAGATTATGGTTGCGTTGGAAGCGAGCCGGATTCAGCGAAAGATCTCTCTTTCAGAGGATGTTGTTAAGGCTTTGATTGGCAGTGTGACATATGGGAATGTGGGGCAGTTGAAATCCAACGTTCAGTTGGTTACGGCTAGAGGCTTCCTGAATCATATCGATCAGCCGGAGATGGTGATTACGATGGACGAACTGACAGATGGGATTAAGCAGGGAATGCTCCAGCTGGCCAGTAATCGTGAAGCTCTGGCAGAATTATCACAATATCTTGAACCTCAGATGGTGGTGGAACCAAATACTTCTTTAGTTACGGTTCAGTCAGATGCATACGAACTGCCATATAATCTTTACGAAATCATAGGAGATAAAGCAGCTCTGCTGAAAGCCGATGGATTGGATCAGGAAGTAATTAATAATTTTATTACAACGGATATTAATGTTCATTTGAAATCATTTTACAGAAATCACGGCTTTACTTTTGATACAGAAAAAAAGCTGGCAGAAATCATGGATCAGCAAATTATAGATATTACCCGCAAGGTGTTCACCTTTGCTAAAACAAAATTAGGCTATGATTTCCAATCCAACTTTATTTATGCGATGAGTCTGCACATCAGTTCATTTCTCAAACGTATTCAGATTGGCGATAGCCGGCAGCATCATTTAAATGAGAATCTGCGCAATATGGTGCTAGGCTATCCGAAGGAGCTGGAAACAGCTCAGGCTATTAAAGGAATTATCGAAGAAGAGTATCAACTGTCAATTCCTGAATCAGAAATTTATTATTTGGCAGTGCTGCTAATCTCTCTGCGGGAAAATAAAGGTGCCGGCCGTATAGGGATTGTCGTTGCAGCTCACGGCAACAGTACAGCAACCAGTATGGTGGATGTTGTCATGCAGCTGTTGAATGTGGATAATTTAAGAGCGGTGGATATGCCGCTTGAAATGAAGCCGCAGGAAGCACTACAGAAAATTCTCACAGCTGTTAAAGCCATAGATGAAGGCAGCGGAGTTATTTTATTAGTAGACATGGGATCTTTAGGAACATTTTCTGAAGAGATTGTTCGTCAGACAGGCATTGATGTACGAACAGTAGACATGGTGACAACACCTATTGTATTGGAAACGGCTAGAAAAACCACACTGCTGGATACACATTTGGAAGACTTGTATGATTCTCTGAAAAGCTTCCGTGGGTATGCAGGTATCCATCCGTTGAAAGATACAGGTGTCAGTAAGTCGGTCTTTAAGAAAAAAGCAATTTTAGCTATCTGCGCCTCTGGCGAAGGAACGGCTCAGCGGATGAAGGAATTAATTGAGGGCTATCTGACACCACAAACAGAGCAGCATTTAACCGTACTGCCGTATTCTATACTAGATATCAATAAGAGTTTGGGTGGTATTTATAAAGAATACAAAGTAGTAGCGGCCACAGGGATTACAGATCCTAAAATAGATGCGCCTTTTATCCCAATGGAAACCTTTTTTTCGGGAGAAGCTGGAGAAATTATCAATCGTCTGGCCCATGATGATGAGCTGGCCATTCAGAATGTACAAGTAGATGAAGACGCGGCAAAGCAGATTTGTCTGGATTACATGGAACAAAGCTTCACCTTTATTAATCCGCAGAAGGTAATAGAGCCGTTGTGGCAGTTTGCCGATACGCTGCAGACAAAGCTGAACTTGCAGCATCCGTATACATTTTATGTGAACCTGATTATGCATATGGCAGGTGTTCTGGAACGCTCACTGCGTCAAGATCCTCTGGCTGTAGAGGAGGAGCAGCTTAATGAAGTCAAGAATGATTCATTTTATAATGAGGTGTCCAAAGCTGTACTGACATTAAATAAAGTATTTAAGCTGACGATTTCTGAGTCGGAGCTATACTACATTCTTCATTTAATTCGCAACTCTCAAAAGGATATAGAAAACAATACAGATGATTTATTTGAATAATACACAAAAAGATACACTAATTAAAAAATAATTAGTGTATCTTTTTTTGTTTGAAATACTTATATATAAAGGAATTATTAAGAAAAAAACACAAATACACTAACTTGGCACGATAGTTGCTTATAATATAGTGAATCAAAATCCATAAGTCAAAAAAGCTTTATTTTGGCATTATCTTTTAGAACATAGTATTTTTATGAAGAGATGAGTCAATTTAAGAAATGCTTTCTTCCCCAGTGAGATAGACAATTGGACAAAAAGGAGTGTTGTCTTAAATGGATATTCGCTTGACAAGAATTGATGATCGGCTAATTCATGGCCAGGTGGCAACTGTCTGGACAAAAACGATGAATATCAACCGGATACTGGTTGTCAGCGACACGGTCTCTAAGGATTTGCTGAGAAAAGAATTGTTGATTCAGGCGGCTCCGCCGGGCGTAAAAGTAAACGTCATTCCGGTGAATAAGTTGATTCAAGTGTTTCCTGATGAGCGCTTTGATGATAGCTTCAGAGTCATGCTGCTGTTTACGAATCCAGAAGATATTGAGCGTGTAGTCAGACAGGGGGTAGCGATATCTTCTGTCAATATCGGCGGAATGAGTTTTTCCAAAGGGAAAAAAATGATTACCAATGCTGTTGCTGTGGATGCTCGGGATATTGAAGCTTTTCAATATCTGGATGCACAGGGAATTACGCTGGAAATTCGAAAAGTAGTGGCAGATAGTAAAGTTCATTTGATGGAGCTGCTGAAAAAGGAACAACTGTTGTAGGGGTCGGATCAGTTTTTGCGGACAGTCTCTTTGAAATTATTAAGAAGTGAACGGATAGGTTTGAGACTGGAAAGGATGTGATTGTCTCAATATATATGAATCCTGTTAAACAAACTATTTCAGAGGATTTATATAGTAAAAAAGGCAGTTTATTATTGAACTGTTTCTGATCGTTTTTATTACTTTATTTTTAACTGAACTTTTTATTTATATGTATGTCAATTTTAAAAGCAATGAGAGCAGTGAAATGATAATTGTCGCAAGAGGATGAATAAGTATAGGAGGTATCCAATTATGGTAGGGATTATTCTTGCAAGTCATGGAAAATTCGCTGAAGGTATTTTACAGTCAGGCTCCATGATTTTTGGCGAACAGGAAAATGTTCAAGCTGTGACATTAATGCCCAGCGAAGGACCAGATGATTTAAAAGGAAAACTGATTCAGGCAATCGAAACATTTGACGATAAAGACGAAGTATTGTTTTTAGTCGATCTTTGGGGCGGTACACCTTTCAATCAGGCTAATAGTCTTTATGAGGAACATAAAGATAAATGGGCAATCGTCAGCGGATTGAATTTACCAATGCTGATTGAAGCCTATTCTTCCCGTTTTTCTATGAATTCAGCACAAGAAATTGCAGCACACGTTTTAGGTGTAGCAAGAGAAGGTGTGAAAATCAAGCCGGAAGAACTGGAACCTGAGGAAGCACCAAAAGCAGCTGTAGAAGATGGACAGCCTAAAGGCGCTTTACCAGAAGGAACAGTTGTCGGAGACGGTAAAATCAAATACGTGCTGGCACGTGTAGACTCACGTCTGCTTCATGGTCAGGTGGCAACAGCATGGACGAAATCAGTTCAGCCAAACCGGATTATTGTAGTTTCAGATGCAGTATCAAAAGATGATTTGCGTAAGAAACTGATTGAACAGGCAGCTCCTCCAGGAGTAAAAGCTAATGTAATACCAATCAGCAAAATGATTGAGATTGCAAAAGATCCGCGCTTCGGCAATACTAAAGCATTGTTGTTGTTTGAAAATCCAGAAGATGTTCTTACAGCAATTGAAGGCGGCGTTGATATTAAAGAAGTGAATGTTGGTTCTATGGCCCACTCTGTAGGAAAAGTAGTTGTAAGCAAGGTGTTGTCTATGGGTCCTGAAGATGTAAAAGCTTTCGAAACAATGAAAGAAAAAGGCATCAAATTCGATGTACGTAAAGTACCAAACGATTCTCATGACAACATGGATGAAATCATTAAAAAAGCAAAGGCTGAATTAGCCAAAGCATAATGACACAACAAACTCAAATTAATTAGGAGGTTGAGGATTAATGTCTATTATTTCAATAATCTTAGTAGTACTAGTTGCTTTTCTGGCTGGTATGGAAGGGATTCTCGATGAGTTCCAGTTCCACCAACCATTAGTTGCATGTACATTAATCGGTTTAGTAACCGGTAACCTTGAAGCATGTATCATTCTTGGTGGTACACTTCAAATGATCGCTCTTGGATGGGCAAATATCGGAGCAGCAGTAGCGCCCGATGCAGCCTTGGCATCTGTCGCATCAGCAATTATTTTAGTTTTAGGTGGACAGGGTGACAAAGGTGTGGCATCAGCGATTGCAATTGCCGTTCCTCTGGCAGTAGCTGGTCTATTCTTAACAATGATTGTTCGTACTTTAGCTGTTCCAATTGTTCACTTGATGGATGCGGAAGCTGAAAAAGGAAATATTCGCGGCGTTGAAATGTGGCACATCATTGCAGTAGCTATGCAAGGTTTGCGTATTGCGATTCCAGCTGGGGCACTGTTATTCATCCCAGCACATACAGTTCAATCTTTCTTGGAATCAATGCCTGCATGGTTAACAGATGGTATGGCAATCGGTGGTGGAATGGTTGTTGCCGTTGGTTATGCGTTAGTAATCAATATGATGGCAACAAAAGAAGTATGGCCATTCTTTGTTATCGGTTTCGTTGTCGCAGCAATTTCTCAGCTTACACTAATCGCACTTGGTGCACTAGGTGTGGCGCTGGCTCTTATTTATCTAAATCTTTCTAAAATGGGCGGTTCTTCAAACGGCGGTGGCGGCGGCCATGGCGATCCGTTGGACGACATTTTGAATGACTACTAAACCTGAAGGAGGAGAATAGAAATGGCAGAAAAAATTCAATTAACTAAAAAAGATCGTTTAGCCGTTGCGTGGCGTTCTACCTTCATTCAAGGTTCTTGGAACTATGAACGTATGCAAAATGGCGGTTGGGCATTTGCAATGATCCCGGCAATTAAGAAATTATATAAATCAAAAGAAGATCGTACAGCAGCATTGAAACGTCACTTGGAATTCTTTAATACTCACCCATACATTGCTTCACCTATCTTAGGTGTAACTTTAGCGCTTGAAGAAGAGCGTGCAAATGGAGCAGCGGTAGATGATGTAGCGATTCAAGGGGTTAAGGTTGGTATGATGGGACCATTAGCCGGTGTCGGTGACCCGGTATTCTGGTTTACAGTGCGTCCTATGTTAGGAGCTTTAGGTGCATCATTAGCCATGGGCGGTAACATTCTTGGTCCAATCATCTTCTTTGTAGCTTGGAACATTATCCGTTGGGCATTTATGTGGTATACACAAGAATTTGGCTATAAAGCAGGTTCAAAAATCACAGAAGATCTTTCCGGCGGTTTGCTTCAAGATGTAACTAAAGGGGCGTCTATTTTAGGGATGTTCGTATTAGCGGCTTTGGTACAGCGGTGGGTATCTATTAAATTCCTGCCAGTTGTTTCGACTGTTAAGCTGGATAAGGGTGCCTATATCGAGTGGGACAAACTTCCTTCCGGTGGTGAAGGTATCCGTCAAGCCTTTGAACAAGTTAACTCAGGATTGGCTCTTTCTTCTGATAAAGTGACAACATTGCAAAACAACTTGGATCAGTTGATTCCTGGTCTGGCAGCATTATTGCTTACATTGCTATGCATGTGGCTGCTTAAGAAGAAAATTTCTCCAATCGTTATCATTCTTGGCTTATTCGTAGTCGGAGTACTAGGACATGTAATTGGTCTGTTATAATCGACACGTTTAACAAGAAGGTAGTCAAGCATGTAGCTGCAGGAAACGGGTAAGCAACAAATACTCAATTCTATCGTAAACGATTGAAAAAGAGTAGGTTTCAACGCAGTATTTATCCGGTTTCGGAATAGTTGAAGCGGCTGCGACATTTTGTCCAGCCGCTTTTTAATAGCCAATTTACCGGAAATAACGGTATAATGAAAACAAGTATATTTTATAAGAATGGAGCAGAGACAATGGTTCAATCACTGAATACAAAAATAGATTTAGTCATCGATGGGACTGCTTTTACTGGACTTACTGATTACGGTCAGATAATGATTGGTGATCAGGGGTTTGAATTCTATAATTCACGTGACACACGGAAATACATCCAAATTCCCTGGGAAGAAGTGGACTATGTAGTTGCCTCTGTGTTGTTCAAAGGGAAATGGATTCCACGTTACGCAGTACAAACAAAGCAAAATGGAACATTCACTTTTGCTTCCAAGGAACCTAAAAAGGTTTTGAGGGCCATCAGAGAGCACGTTGCTTCAGACCGCATGGTTCAATCCTTAGGATTTTTCGACGTGATTAAACGTGCAGTTCAATCAAAACGCAAACGGAGCTAGAATGAAAAGATGACAAAACTAAGAGAATACAGCTAGAAGATCAGACAATGCCGATAGTGGTGTGTCTGATTTTTTTTATTGAAAAAAGCCGTTTCTTTTGACCAGAAAATTTTCAGGAAGTACCATTAAGTATGTAAAGAATATATAAGAAGAAGGAAGTGTGAAAAATCATGAATGAAACTAGAAATAATGGGATTGACTGGGGCTCCTTGCTGCTGGGTATTCTATTTGTTCTAACCGCCCTGCTTTCTTTTCAGGATCCAGCTGGAAATCTAATTGCTATTGTGATGGTCTTTGCAGTTTTCGCCATTTTTAAAGGAATTTTTGAACTGATTGGTAGAAACAGGCTGAAACAGCTGACAGGCTATAGAGCTTATGCACCAATTGTTTTAGGAGTCATTGATATGATTATTGGTATCTATTTTCTATTTAATTTGGGTGTCGGAGTTTCTGTACTTCCGTATATTTTTGCTATCTGGTTTATTGTGGATTCTGTTTTCGGTTTGTTTACTTTAGAGTTAGCTAGAGCATTTAATACTGGCTATTACTGGTTCACATTAATTGTAGATATTCTAGGTATTATTTTAGGGTTTATTTTATTGTTTAACCCGCTGTCATCCGCGTTAACCTTAAGCTTCTTAGTTGGTTTCTACTTTATGATGTTCGGAATTACTCATATTGTTTATGCTTTCCGCTCATGAGTTTAATCAATATTCAGTATTAAGATACAGCGAAAAAGTGATGGAAAGCAAGAGTTTCTTCAATGCTTTCCATCACTTTTTTATATCAAGAAAAATTATTTTTAGCGGTAATATCTGCGGTTGTTTCCAGAATTTCCTGAAACCAGACGTACAAGCCAAACAATGACTGCTACAGGAATCAAAATCTTGATGGCAAACCATAACAGACTTCCCACAATTCCCATTACCATACTTAGAATAATACCAGCTGCAAAGAAAAGCCCAATTAAAGTCAACACGTTTACTACTAATGATTTGTTGTTCATTTTTATCTCTCCGATCATCTTGTTTGTTTTCTATAATAAGAGTATACCAAGAGATGGATAAGGAAACATCCACCTGAAGACCGATTTATCATCGGACTCTGGAAGGGGACAGCGACTAGTATAAGGGAGCTGGCTGAACAATCTTAGTGTCAAACATGGGAGGAAGACATATTAATTGTTTTTGATGAAAAAGCAGGTAAAATGATGTAAAAACGGGGTGAGAGAAATGTCAAAGACAAGGATAGAAGCATTTACGGATGCAGTGATTGCAATTATTATGACGATTCTGGTTTTGGAATTATTACCTCCAGATTCTGATACATGGGCTGCTTTATATCAAATTGGACATAAAATTTTTATTTATATTATCAGCTTTATTATGCTGGCTATCTATTGGAATAACCACCACCATATGTTTCAGATGGTCCACAGGATTAGCGGTCGGGTTTTATGGGCGAATAACTTTTTTATTTTCTCATTGACCTTGATGCCGTTTGCTACAGCATGGGTTGGAGATTATTTAGACAGTCTAGTTCCAGAGCTTGTGTACGGGCTGGTGGTTCTGCTTGCTGATTTTGCCTATTTTATTTTAATGCGCGAGTTGATGAAAGCTGATGAAAAAAATAAGAAGCTGAGAGATGCATTGAATAGGTACTATAAAATGTATATATCGCTGGGATTGAATGTTATCGGGTTAGTGTTGGGCTGGCTTATTCATCCATATCTTGTATTGATTGTAAACATAGGGATTTTGATTATGTGGTTTATACCAGAAAAAAGAATAGAGCAGCAGTATAAGGAGCAGTAAATGACTGCTTCTTTTTTTATAGAACGGAGCGCTGCAAAGGGTAGTTGAGTTGAAGCAGTAAATACTATAAAATAGAGATATATTTATACATAAGAAATAATAGAGTAAATAGTCACTAGGTTGGTTGCTATATATATTCTATTGAATAGTTCGTTTATGTAACAAAATTTATATTTTCTCAAATGTTTTTAAAAGTCTCTTTATTTTAGGAAAGAATTTTTGTCTTTTTTAGTGTAAAATAGAGAGTGGATTATACTATAGAAAATCAGATCCGCTATGCTGAGGCATTGTTCACGAAAAAGTGATGGGATAAATGGATAGATCTAAAGGGGTCATTAGCCAGCTATGGAAAATTTAAACAAACACACACAAGGAAGTAAGAAAATCTTTTTGAGAAAAGAAATTGAACCGGAGCGTCTAGGAGAAGAAATCTATTCAGATGATATCCTTTGTCAGTACTCGGTTTATTTAGTGCGGAAATTTGAAGAAGAAACGGATTATCAGGATCTTGCTCAGATGGAACGTCTACTTGCCGATTTGCCGGAACGATTCAATGAAGATTTTCAAGACATTGTTGCTAAGAACATGTATGTACGAACAACGCAGAAATCAGTTTACGTGACGCTGCTGTTGGCATTGCCGCAGCCCTTGAGTAAAATTCAGATTGTTGAACTGAAGGATTGGATGGGCAGTGTAGACATTCCATCACCTGCGCTAGAGCATGTATCCAATTTTAGTGGTTCGAGTACTACCGCATCAGACGATCAGATGGTTCGTGAATGGCAGGAGACGAATAGTGAGGTTTTACTGCTGACTGAAATGATGAATCAGTTCAATGAAAGTCTGTCAGATGTATATGCTGAGATACAGGCAGTGAAAACTAAAAAAACACCGCCTGTAATGAAAGTAGTTAAGAGTGAATCAGCTGCGAAAAAAGTACTTGAAGAAGAAACTCTTAATGGCCAGCGTATAGATGAGCTTGCAGCCAAGGTTGACAAAATAATGGCGGATTTTGAGACGTTTAAACAAGAGACTGCTGTTCGGCTGGAAAAGGCAGAGCAGCCTGCTCCTGCTAAAAGAACACCACCGAAGTTCAAGATTTATTTTGATGGAAAAGGTGGAAAAAAACCTTCGCTGGAGCAGCGTTTAGATAAAACGCTGGAACAGCTTGCGGCTTTATCTAGCAAATCAGAGTTTTCTCAGCGTGAAATTGAAAAGCTGGGAATGAAAATCGAAAGAGAAGCTAGAAAAACCAAGGAATTGTATCGGAATCAAAGCGGTACGGCTAAGGTTGCTGAAAATACAACAACTCTTGAAGAAAAGATGGCTTTGACCAGTGAAGAAGTTATTTCAATTTCCCAGCAGCTTCAGGAAATTAATTCTAAATTAAGCACAGTAGAAACAAAAGTTTCAAAGGTGGAGCAAACACCGGAAGAAATTGAACAAAAGGTAATGGATCACGGCAAACTTCAACAGACAGCTTCTGAAACTATGAAGCTGAACCAAGTGATCGATCAGCTTTCTGAAAAACTGGAGACTGTAGAGAGTGACTTGACCAGCGTGAAGCGCAAAGAAATTCCTGTTGTGAAGCTCAAAAAGAGTGAGACAGTTAAAAAATTGTCAGATCAACACCAAAAAGATCAGGATCAGTTAATGGCCAATGCTGTGGAAATAAAGAAACTAAGCCAGACCGTTGGGAAAGTAGATGTTCAACTGATTCAAGCACATCAAAAAATTGCTGAACTGGAACAAAAAATACGTTTAGGCGGCACTGTACCTGCAGCGGCTCCTCGGTCTCAGACACAACCGATGCAGCAGACACAACAACCAGCTGCAGCACCGCCTGTTTATTCAAATCAGCCGCCGACACAGCCAATGAATGTACAGCCACCAGCACCACAGCCGCAAAGACCGGTGAGTCAGCCAGTCAACGCGCAGGCTGGAGCAGGCGAGCTAGGAGATACAAGAAGATTTCCAACAAAGGAAACATTTTTACAGGCTTCCAGGCCCATCCCGAATTATCGAGGAGCAAATCAGCCGCAGCCGCAAAATGTGCCGCAGACTCCAGTCGTCGAGGAGACACCGACAGTGACTCTGGCAATTGAAGAGATGTTGGATCGGGTTTCTGATCATCCGAAAAGAACGGAACCTGTCAGCAGGCCAGTACCGGAACGCAGCCAAGTAGCTACTACTTCATTAAGAAGACTAAAGAAGCTGGAAAATGACATATTTACGAGTTTTAGCAAAATAAAAAGTGGTATTGGCAGCCGTGGTATGGTTGCTAAGGAAGATTTTTATGCAAATATCCGTCAAATTGAGGTTTTACCCTATCTATGGTCAACTATCCATACGGAAAACGGACCACAGCAGGATATTCTTTTAAATGGTCAGCTTAGTTGTCAAAAGCTGATTGATGCTGTACCTAAATTTTTAGAAGAAGTAGAAGAAATTGCTTCAAAGAGAAAGGTCATGGGTAAGTGGATTTATTGTCCAAAGGAAGTTGAACAGAGAATGGAAGGCTACAAGCTGTTAAACGAATATTTTGAATTAACTTTATCCAACCGTCCAGTTAGGTAAATTAGTTTTTATGTCATAAAATTGCGCTGGCAAAACAAAGAATTGAATGTCATCAAAGAACTTGGAGCAAAAACAGGAAATTTCTGGTTTTGTTTCAAGTTTTTCTATTTGACTAAGAGAAACTTCCCTAATCCATCTGAACAGCTGGCCGAGACTTGGCAAATAGCTGACAAGTCCCAACTTACCTTTGAAACTGCTTCTCCTTTTCAGTGCTGTGAAAAAATAAGACATTTTTTTGACTACTTAAACAATGCTGATGAATTTCCACCAATACAGAAAATTATAGAGTCGTAAAAGCAACTATAGCACAGAAGTAGTTTAATGAATGCGGTATTGCTGCCTTTATTAATCAGGGGGGGGAAGAGCTCTTGCTCTGAGTTGCTCAAATAAATGATTACAGGTACTATTGAGGTGTGAAGGAGGGAATGAATATGGCGACAGATGAAGGTAAAAAATATAAAAAAAGCACTCGATTTAGACAAATCACCAAAATATTTATGGAACATAATGTGATTACAAATATGGTGAGACAAACACACCCGGAGGAAGTTCGAGAGGCTTTTGAAAAACTGGGACCAACATTTATTAAAATGGGACAGATGCTGTCGGTTCGAACAGATATTCTGCCCCCGCCCTTTATTGATGAGTTAAAAAAACTACAGGATGACGTGAAAACCGATGATTACCCGCTGATCAAAGAAATCATAGAATCTGAAGCAGGACAATCTGTTCAAAGCCTGTTCTCTTCTTTTGAAGAAATCCCATTTGCCTCAGCTTCAATGGGTCAAACCCACAAAGCTGTTTTGAAGAGTGGAGAGGAAGTTGCTGTAAAGGTTCAGCATGCTGGTATCCGTGAAGAAATCACGCTGGACCTCTCTCTTCTTGAACGTGCTCTGCCATTAATAAAATACATTCCTGAATCAAAGGTTGTCGATTTGAGGAATATCTTTCTGGAAATTAAAGAATCCCTTCAAAAAGAGCTGGATGCCCTTCAGGAAGCAGCAAACGCCGAATACTTCTATGAGTTGAATAATGGCTGGGAAATGATTCGTGCTCCTAAAATTTATCAGGAATACTGCACCTTAAGAGTGCTGGTGATGGAATATATAGACGGAGAAAGTATTCGCAGCTTTTTCAGCAATCAGCTGCAGACAGACCCGGCTAGTAAAAAGCTGAGGAAAGAGTTTGGGGATGCGTTAGTTCGGAACTTCATCAAGCAAGTATTTGAAGATGGTTATTTCCATGCTGACCCTCATCCGGGAAATATTTTTGTGCAAAAAGTGGACTTGGAAAGTTCTATCCCTAATGGAATACGAAAAGGACAGCAATTTCAGAAAAAATTTAAGCATACAACGGTTGATTTTGTTTATCAGGATGAAGGTAGGACATTGCCCTATCAGCTGGTATATTTAGATTTTGGTATGATGGGACAGTTGAGTCAGGAGATGATTCAAAAACTGACAGGTGTTATGATTAGCTTATATAGAAATGATGCAAAGGTAACGGGTCAGGCAATTTTGCAGGTATGCAAGCAAATAGGTCCTTTAGATGAAGATATTTTTTATGAACAGCTGACACCCTTACTGGACCAAAACTATGGAGTAGGTATCGGCGACTTAAATTTACAGGCGTTGTTCTTCCAAATTATTGATATTTGTCATCATAATAATCTTCAGGTTCCTAAGGAAGTGACTATGTTGATTAAGGCTGTAGTAACTTTTGAAGGGATGATTCGGGAGCTTGATCCTGAGATTTCTCTTGTGGAAATCTCAGCGCCTTTTGCAAAAAAATATTTTACAGAAAAAATTGACTGGTCCACAGAGCTGAAACGAGCTGCACTAGATACATTATATTCAGCAAAAGCGGCTCCTCAAATACCTAGTCGGGCATTAGATGTTCTAGATGACTTGGCTAAAGGAAAATCAAAGGTCAATATTGAATTAAAGAAACAGGATGAGCTGTTAAACCGGCTGGAATCAATGATTAACCGCTTGGTCATCGGACTAATTCTTTCGGCATTAATTATCGGTTCATCAATGCTGGTTGAATTTCAAGAAGGATTAACCAGCCGTTTTGTTTCGGTGCTGGGGATTGTAGGGTATGGTGTCGCATTTTTAGCTGTTATATATCTAATTTATGATATCTGGAGAAAGCATAGGAAAAAATAACATAAAATTATATTCTTTAACAAGTGGATTTTTTTAATTTTTCTGAAAAAGGAAGAAGCCTACCTTATTAGGGTAGGCTTCAAGGGGAGATAGTTAGAAAGAAGTTTTACTACGCTCGTCTTTCCACTACAGTAAGTATAACAGAAAATAGTCTAGACAGCGTTTCAATAAAGTGAGACAAATTTTTTGTTTTTGCAAATTTTTTTCTATGAGTTTGCTGGAGTAGTGGTTAGTAAAAAACAATTATTTTTTTTGAATATTAAACAAAATCAAATAAGACAGTTTCAAAATCTTTCACATAGTAACGAATATTTTTTCTTCCGCGCTGAATGATTTGATGACCTTCCTGCTCTAAACGCTCTTTTTGGAAATCTACTCCGCCTGGGAACTTGGGATTAATTTCCCCATGAGCTTTTAAGGTTCTCCAATAAGGAGTTAAATCTGTTTCCCGCTGGCTGCTGGCCCAAGCAGCAATAGAGGTAAAAGCCCCTGCTGTAATGGGTTCAGTAAAATCAGCATGGTTGATTTTAGCTAGATAGTCTCTAAGAGCCGTAACAGTAATAACCTTTCCTTTTGGGATCTGCTTCATAAGCTTATCGTAGACAAGGGGAGGGGCGAAATACATCAATGAGCCGCCGTATTTATCAATCGTTTTCTGGTCGGTGATTACCTTAGTTTTCGGCATATCCTTGGGATCGTTCAACATGGCATTAAAATCTTTTTTATCTTCATTAGCCATTAGAATCCCTCCTTTCAGGCTTACAATAGCATAGATAAATAGACCTGCCAATGAGACAGTTAAAAAATATAGAAAAATTTTTGTTTCTTGAGGTAAGCTGAAAAGAGCCGACTTGTCCCATCGTTTATTCGGATTTTAGAAAAGGGGCTGTGACATTAGTATGCCTCAGTCCCTTAAACCCGGATAAACGGTGTTTCAGAAGTAACTTCTTCGACAATAAGGCGGAAATTCGCAAAAATTTGTAGAACAATTTTCGGAATTTCCGCCTTATTGCTTGAAGCTGAACACTTCTGTCACAGCCCCTTTTCTTTATAAAGCTGCCCGCTTTTTACGGGTTCTTTTTTTGGCTCTTGTTTGTTTTTTTTGTTTGGTATCAGTAAATTTTACAAAGAAGACAAATCCACCTGTGCAGAGAACAAACAGCAGGGCGCCAATTTTGAAGCCTTCCGGCAGATAAACGAGCTTGATTGTATGTTCACCTGCAGTAACTGGAACACTGATAAACGCATTTTTAAATACTTTGACAGGGACCTCTTTGCCGTCAACATAAGCTTTCCAGCCTTTATCGTAAGGAATAGTTGTGAAAATTGTTTGATTTTCTTTAGCTGAAAATGTTCCTTCAGCAGTTCTCCCTCCAGTTTTCATCTCTATTCCATTCGTTTGAATTTCTTTTACCGCCTGTTCAAAAGCTGTCGTATCAAGACCAACAACTTTGGGTTCCATAAAACTAACAGCTTCTGTACCATAAAAGCTGACAGAAAAAGTCACTGTAGTAGGCTCTTCATAATAACCAATATTGTAATATTGACCAGTAATGTTGATTTGAGATTTCTGACTGCTGCCGTTCACGGTCATAGTAGCACTAGAGCTTTCTAATTGCCCAAAGTCTGTTGGGAAAAGACTGAGATAAGCTTGTGTATGTGCTGGAACAGCCACGCTCCATGTAATTTCTTTTGCAACATCGCTTTGCAGTTCACGATAGGTAACAGAATTCACATTGTCTTCAATCTTTACATTTTGCTGATTGATAATTGTTGGAGAATAGAAGGTAAAGTAATTTTGTTCCTGCTGAGACAAGCTGTTTAGCAGCTCCGTCTGGCTGCTGAGATTATCGTTTTCAGGCTGCTCTACGTCATAAATGGATTCATTAGCCAAAAAGCCCAATGGCAAGGCATATTGATTCTCGTACAACGTAAATTTCCCGGATGTAGCTTCATTAGAAAAACCAAATTTTAATGGATCACTTTCCGAAAGATTATATTTTATGCCCATGAGAGCATCCATAATTAAGGTATTATTGGGATAACGAATATTCAAATTCGTTCCCCTTGAACGAAAGCCCAGCGAGTCCAGATAGGCAGACGAATTTCTATTGCGGATTGAAGAAAATAAGCTGATGCCGCTGTATCCATAATTGATACTATCGTTAGAGGATACAGGATTTAAATTCTCTAATCGGTAGAAAGTATCGTTTTCCGCCTTGGTCTGATCTACTAGTTTTTTGATATCCGGATAAGGCTCTGTGTATAGACTGCGTGAAGCATAGTTCCAATCATCCAGAATACCATTAATCATTGTATTGGTATTGATAAAGGCTTCAGCACAGACAACCAGCAGCAATAAAGCAGAAAGATATTTTCCAGGCAGTTTTTTTACCTGATAAAAAGCAATACCCGCTAAATACAAACCAAGGAATAGCAAGGTGAGTATAAAGGAAGTCAGTGAAACAAACTCGTAGCTTCCAGTTGGCTTAGACCCTTCAGCTAATGCGAAGAACGCAATAACCAAAATAATAGTTCCTGTGAAAATACCTAAGTCGTCCTTTTTGAACTGCTCCCAGCCATAGCCGGCAAGTAGAACGACAAGAAATGAAAATAGAAAGCTATAGCGGAATAAAAACATATTTGGCGCATGCATTCCATGCCAGAACAAGTTCAGCGGTACGATGTAGAAACTGGCAATTAGAATAGCGAATAAGCTGCCAAAGAGAAGTTTATTTTTTAGCGGGATATGTCGTGTAGTAAAGTAAAACACACAAAAAATCAGCGGCAGCAGACCGACATAAATAAATGGAATCGATCCATATTTTGTTGTATCGTACACGCCAACCATATTTTTCATGACAATATCCCAGAAGGCGGTCGCTTCTGTTTTAAATTTTGTGATTTCTGTCAGTTTTTCCCCGTTAAACCGTAAATCAAAAACTGTCGGAAGAATCATAATCATAGATGCGCCGCCAGCCAACAGTGAGGTAATACTATATGGAAGAATCGTTTTTTTATAGTTCTTCCAGTTTGTAAGCAGTCGGGCGATAAAGTAAAGGAATGAAAAAATACCAATCATAAAACCCATATAGAAATTTGCAATAAATAACAGCAGATAACTGACAAACAACAGTGTTGGTTTCCTTTGATCCATCAAGCGGTGAATACCCCAGAAAATGAGCGGGAGATAAACAAAAGCATCCAGCCACATAATCAGCTCCGAATGAGCAGTAGTATAAGACATCAAAGCATAGGGAATGCTGAGAGTAACATGCGCCCATCGACTGATTTTGAATGTATGGGAAGCAAAGAACCAGAAGGATAGTCCGGCTGCGCCAATTTTAAGCAGAGTCAGGACGTACAAAGCATCCGGCATGTTCTGGTTGCCAAAGAAAAAGACCAGGGGTGTAAACAAGCCCCCTAAATAATAAGACAAGAGCGACATATAATTTAAGCCTAGCGAAGCGTTCCAGCTATAGAAGATGCTTTGTTTTCCATGCAGAACATTATTAAAGCTGGCATGGAAATTGGAAAACTGAGAGAAGGCATCACTTGCTAAAACACTGCGGCTGCTGCCGGGATATATGCCAATACTCAGATAGACAAAAAACATTATAAAAAAAGGAATGAAGAAACTGGCGGCCATATATTGCCAGTTTTCCTTAGTGAATTGCTTAATTTTATTTTTCATAAACAGACCTCTCAAGACAAGTTAGTATTCGTATCATCTAGTTTAGCATATTCATAGAAAATATCACCAATAGAAAGAAAATTTCATAAAATATTCATGGTTGAACAGCAAGCTTGTTTGCAGGGAAGAACGATAATAAAGAGCTGATGTTACGTAGTGATACATTCAAGACACAAATAACCATCTTTCAAATATGTAACCAATCTGCTGCTGCCTATATTTCTTTTACAGAGAAAGGTCTATACTTAGGTCAACATCAATGTTCAATACAGGAGGAATAGACAATGAAAAACGGAATTAAAATTGTTACAATCGGCGGCGGCTCCAGCTATACGCCAGAGCTGGTAGAAGGCTTTATCAAAAGATTTGAAGAACTGCCAGTTAGAGAGCTTTGGCTAGTAGATATTGAAGCCGGTAAAGAAAAGCTTGAAATTGTTGGAGAAATGGCAAAACGCATGGTTAAAGCTGCAGGAGTTGACTGTGAAGTGCACCTGACGTTGGACCGCCGAGAAGCATTGAAGGATGCGGATTTCGTCACAACGCAGCTGCGTGTGGGATTGTTGGATGCTAGAATTTTGGATGAACGTATTCCCTTAAGCCATGGCATGATTGGTCAGGAAACAAATGGCGCTGGTGGAATTTTTAAAGCACTGCGTACGATTCCAGTGATTCTTGACATTGTTGAAGATATGAAGGAGCTGTGTCCTAATGCTTGGCTGATTAACTTTACAAACCCAGCTGGTATGGTAACGGAGGCTGTTCTTCGCTATGGAAATTGGGATAAGGTAGTAGGGCTTTGTAATATTCCTGTCAATGCAGTATTTGAAGAGGCAGCACTACTTGAGGAACAGCCTCGGGACTTGTTCTTCCAATTTGCGGGAATTAATCACCTTCACTGGCACACAATCACTGATAAGAACGGTGTAGACCGAACAGATGATTTAATTAAAATTATGTATGGCCAAGGAAACGCAAAATCAATTGTTGCTAATATTAAAGATAATGAACTAATTTGGGAACAGGTAGAAAATCTGCATATGGTGCCGTGTCCATATCATAATTACTATTATAATACCGATAAAATGCTGGCAGAAGAACTGGAAGATTTCAAAAATAATGGTACACGTGCGGAAAAAGTAAAACAAATTGAACATGAATTATTCGAGCTGTATAAGGATCCTAAGCTGGATTACAAGCCGAAACAACTAGCGGAAAGAGGAGGAGCACGATACAGTGATGCTGCCTGTGAGATTATCAACTCTATCCACAATGATAAGCGTACAACAATGACCGTTAGCACAAGAAACAATGGTACAATAACAGATCTTCCAGCTGAGAGCGCAGTGGAAGTAACTTGTACAATTACTGGAAGAGGACCTGTTCCATACAACTTTGGCAGCTTTGAACCAAAAGAGCGGGGTCTACTGCAAGTAATGAAGTCAATGGAAGAGCTAACCATTGAAGCAGCTGTAACTGGAGACTATGGCACCTTACTGCAGGCATTTACAATGAATCCGCTGATTACAAGTGGTGGTATTGCGAAGCAAGTCATGGATGAGCTTCTGGAAGCTCATAAATCATATTTGCCTAAATTCTTTAAATAAGCAAAAAACACGAAAAGTCATTTTCCCGACTTTTCGTGTTTTAGTTTTCTAACTTCTTTTGCTAGGTATTCAATTGTATACAGTGCAGGAACCTGTGAAGTAATATCGCTGTCACCAATACTTTCTGTTGAAATATAATAGGGAATATTTACATCAGACAGCTTGGCTATTTCTGATTTTTCACTATTAGTAATTGAAATAATAGAACTTTCATTGGCAATGAAATGGTTCAAATAATCAATTATCGCTGTTGTTTTTCCGCTGACGGAAAGAGCAATTACACAAACATTCCTGGCAATATTTTTGTTGAAAAAGCTAACTGGATGATTCACCGGATCATCAATATTAAAAGCCATGCTGAAGATAGATGAAAAATACAAAGCGCCGTATTCTGCGATAATCTTTGAGGAACCAACTCCGACAAAAAGAACCAGTTCTTTTTCAGCCAGCAGCTCAGCAGCAGCACGCAGGCGTTCCTGATAAAAGGATTCTGTAGAGCGCTGAATGAAGTGTGAAAAAGACGTTTCATCAACTGTATGAATGGTTGTTTGATGACTTTGAGACTCCAGATAAAGACTCAACCGCACTTTAAATTCTGAAAAGCCTTCACATTCAAATTTACGGCAAAACCGTAAAATACTGGCTGTACTGCTGTGTGTAACTTGTGCCAGCTCTCTGATACGCATATAAATCACCTGATCCATATGCGCAGCAATGTATTTATAGATTTCCAAATCAATAGGGCTGAGATCAGGGTTATAGTCTAAGAACAGCAAATGAATTCCCTCGCTTTATGATATAAGTTTATTGAAACAATGGCACAGTTCAGTCTGTTTAAAGAGAAGCAATTGCTTTAATCAATTAACAGCAGCAATTTAGTGCAGAAAAGAAGTAATTAAAGTAAATAAAAGAACCTGAACATCAGCTCTGTGGATAACTTTGTGCATAACTAGTTACGAGCATGTGAAGAATAGAAAAAAACTTGAATATCACTATTAGGTTCAAGGGCATAAAAAATCTTTTCACCGCAAAATTTTTTTCCGAATATTTACTAGATTACTAAAAAAAATGTTCGAATATCTACTAGCGATTCCCGCTTTGCAGCAGGGTAAATTCTTCTTTTTTTAAATAAGCAGATAAAACCTTTAAAATCCTGTCAGTACAAGGATATATTCACTTTTTTAGTGAATAAAAGCAAGCTAAAAGCGTTAGATTATCCGTAAAAAATAAATTGATTTCTTATAACTTTCCTTATTTTAAAAGGAAAGCTCTGTTGAACTGAGGATTAGCTTCTATTGATTAAAAAATAGTGAAAAAATTCTTGTTAAACGGATATTACGAAAAATCCGATAATTCCTTATTAATGTGGATAACTATAAAAGAAAGAATAAATAGTTAAAGATATTATAATTAAAAAAATAGTTATCCACAAAAAAACGGAATATAGAGCTAGTTATCCACAATCGGGGATAACTCTGGGGGAAACTTTTACTCGAAGCGTTCTGCCGGTTTTATTTCAGGTAGTAATTCCTCAATTTTATGCTCGGTACTGGCCGTCACCATAAACAATATATTTAGTAGAGGTCAACTCATCTAGCCCCATAGGTCCTCTGGCATGCAACTTTTGAGTGCTGATTCCGATTTCTGCACCAAAGCCAAAAACAAAACCATCGGTAAAACGTGTAGATGCATTAGCATAGACTGCTGCAGCGTCCACCTGCTGCAAAAATTGCTGTGTAGCAAAATAGTTGTCACTGATGATACTTTCAGAATGCTTGGTATTATATTTGTTAATGTGGGCGATTGCTTCATCTAGAGAGTTAACGACCTTGACTGCCAGGATGAAATCAAGAAATTCTGTTCCCCAGTCTGCTTCAGTTGCTGGTATGGATTGTTTTAATATAGCCTGGGCACGCTCGTCAGCCCGCAGCTCCACATTATACTCGCTTAAAGCTTCTTCAATAACAGGTAAAAAGTCTTGGGCTACATCTTTGTGGATAAGCAGGGTTTCTGCGGAATTACACACAGATGGCCGCTGACATTTAGCATTAACAGTAATATCTGTTGCCATTTTTAGCTGAGCATCTTTATCTATATAAATATGACAGTTTCCTGTTCCTGTTTCTATAACGGGAACAGTGGCAGTTTCCAGCACCGTTTTGATTAGATTGGCGCCGCCTCGAGGAATTAGGACATCTAGATATCCATTTAAGGTCATTAGCTTTTTAGCCGTTTCCCGAGAAGTATCATCCACAAATTGAATGGCGTAAGGCGAAAAATCACTATCACTTAATGCTTGCTGGAGAATGGAAACTAATACCTGATTAGATTGAAAGGCTTCTTTTCCTCCTCTCAAAATAACTGCGTTTCCCGATTTAAAGCATAAACTGGCGGCATCCGTTGTGACATTTGGACGGGATTCATAGATGATTCCAATCACCCCTAATGGTACTCGTTGTTTTCCAATCATTAAGCCGTCTTCATTTTTCCACATTTTTTCTACTTCGCCAATTGGGTCATTCAGCCCAGCGACTTGACGAATTCCATCTGCCATTGCAAAAATCCGCTCTTCTGTCAGACGCAGACGATCCTGCATTGTTTCAGAGATACCATTTTCCTCTGCAGCGGCCAAATCATTTTTGTTTGCTTCTAAAATTAAAGGAATACTTTTTTCAAGCTGTTTTGCCATCGCAAGCAATAGCTCATTTTTTCTTTTAGTATCCAGTAAACCTAGTTGATAAGCAGCAGTTTTTGCCTGCTGCCCCAGTGTAATTAAATCAGTCATGCCCATTTCTCCTTTCAATAAATAAAGTACCGATATCTTCTCCTGCTAAAATGTTAAAAATAATCTGCGGCTGTTTTCCGTTAGCTAAAACCATCATGCTTTGTTGTTCAAGTACACGTTCGGCAGCTTTCAACTTGCTGAACATACCGCCTGTACCGAAACGGCTGCCTTTTCCGCCGGCCTGCTGCAGCAAAGCGTCATCAATCTGATTGATTTCAGAATACAGGACAGCTGCTTTATTAGTATTTGGGTTGTCTGAGAAAAAGCCGTCAATGTCGGAAAGCATGATTAATGCATCTGCATTAATTAGCTGTGTCACGATTGCTGAAAGCTGATCGTTATCGCCAAACTTAGTCAAATGGTCTAGTTCATCAATAGCTACGGTGTCATTTTCATTAATAACAGGAATTAATCCCATTCGCAGTAGTTGTTCCATAGTATTGACTACATTGCGGCGGCTTTCAGGATATTCTGTTACATCTCTTGTTAACAGAAGCTGTGCAATTTGTTGGCTGTAAGTGGAAAATCGCTGATTATAGATATTCATCAGTTCCGCCTGACCTACCGCAGCTACTGCCTGCTGTTCAGGAATAGTTGGGGGTCGTTGATCAAGGTTCAGTTTATTGAGTCCGACACCAATCGCGCCTGAAGAAACCAGTATAATTTCTTTACCCTGATTTTTAAGATCGGTTAAGGTGAATGCCAGATGATCAATTGCACGCAGATTGATGTTTCCGTTCGGATAAATCAGTGTGCTGGTTCCAACTTTGATAACAATTCGCTTGGCTTCTTTTAATTGTCTACGCATATTATCCCCCATACAATTCCCGATAAAGCTGCTGGCTGCTGGACTAACCGCATAAACCCACGGTTAGTAAAGTTGCAAGTAAAAATAAATAGGCAGGGGCAGTTTATCATTTTTAGATTCTAAGAAAGCCAGGACTATGAAGTCATAGTTCCCAGCTCTCTTGATTGTTCTTCTATTTTACTGCTTTCTTAGCGTTTTGTCTCTAAATCATGTAAAAATAATCCGCTAAGTAGCTTTGGTTCAAACCACGTAGACTTTGGCGGCATAATTTTCCCAGCATCGGCGACATTTAGCAAGTCATCCATTGTGGTTGGATAAACAGCAAATGCAGCTGTCCATTGTCCGCTGTCTACCAATTTCTCCAGCTCTGCCATGCCTCTTATGCCGCCGACGAAATCAATCCGTTTATCGGTTCGAACATCTTGAATACCAAAAAGGGCAGAGAAAACATGATTTTGAAGGAGAGAAACATCCAAACCTTCAACTGGATCATCTGAAAGAATGTGTTTTTTTGCAGTTAGTGTATACCACTGCCCGTCTAAGTACATACCGAAGGTTTTCGGTTGGGCGGGTTTTCCTGCGTTTGCAGTTTCCACAGTAAAGTTCTCCGCAAGCTGTTTTAGAAAATTTTCTGGAAGAGGAACGTTGACTACACGGTTGTAATCAAGTATCTCCAGCTCTTCCTTAGGAAAGATTACTGAAAGAAAATAGTTAATCTCAGCATCCTTCGGCAGCTGCGGGTGCTGTTCCCTATATTTTTCACCAACTTTAACGGCTGATTCTGTCCGATGATGACCATCAGCAATGTATAAGGCAGGAACATTAGCTTCAAAAGCATTTGTGAAAGCAGAGATAACCTCTTTCTCATCAATGACCCAGACCTTATGTCCAACCTCGTGGAAGCTGGTGAAGTCATAGACAGGAGTATGGGCAGATTTCCAGCTGTCCATCAGCTGTTGAATATCCGTTTGCGACCGGTACGTAAGAAAAATCGGACTAGTATTAGCATCGCAGGCCTCTATATGACGAATTCGATCCACTTCTTTTTCCGGACGAGTAAATTCATGTTTTTTGATTTTTCCTGCGGTATAATCTTCTACTGCTGTACAGGCAACAAGTCCAGTTTGAGAACGGCCATTCATGACTAATTCGTATAAATACAGTGCTGGGTTCTCTTCCTGCAACAGCCATTCTTTTTCAATAAAAGCTTTTAGGTTATCGGCGGCTTTTTCGTAAACCTGACTGTCATAGGGAGATAACTCTTCCGGTAAATCAATTTCAGCTTTATCAATATGCAGATAAGAGTACGGATTTTCCTGCCCCAATTCCCGAGCTTCAGCGGAGTTGAGAACATCATAGGGTAATGTAGCGACCTTTTCACTGAGCTTAGCCGCAGGACGGATACTCCTGAAAGGATGAATTTTTACCATTAATAGTTCACCGCCTCATTATTTTTAATTGTCCGTACTTTAATGATATTTTCAGCCTGTTGAATTTTTTTAGCAACGGCTTTAATTTTTTCTTCATTTGTTTCTGCAATATCCACCAAGGTATACGCGTAGTCATCACGGCTGCGGTTAATCATCGTATCAATATTGATTCCGGTTTCCGCGATACCTGTAGAAATTTGTCCCAGCATGTTTGGTACGTTTTTATGAATGATTGTAAAGCGGTAAGGCGAATTAAACGCCATTTCCACTGTAGGAAAATTGACAGAGCGTTTAATATTTCCAGTTTCTAAAAACTTCTTCAGTGTTCGGGCAGCCATCTTAGCACAGTTCACTTCGGCTTCTTCGGTAGAAGCGCCTAAGTGAGGCAGAACCATGATTTTTTCGTTATTTAACAAGCGTTCATCAGCAAAATCAGTGACGAAGCTGCCGATAGACCCATTGTTGACTGCTTGGCAGACTGCGTCTGTGTCCACTAGTTCACCACGGGCAAAGTTTAGCAGTACAGCAGAGCGTTTCATCTTGTTCAGCTCATCTTGACCAATTAGGTGGTGTGTAGTTTCAGTTAGTGGAACATGGACAGTAATGAAGTCGCAGTTCGTAAAAATTTCATCCATACTCTGCGCCCGTTTTACGCGACGAGAAATACTCCAAGCTGTATCTACTGAAACAAAAGGATCATATCCAGTAACATCCATTCCCAAACGATACGCATCATTAGCCACCATTGCCCCAATTGCACCTAAACCGATTACGCCCAGTTTCTTACCTTCAAGCTCGGTTCCGGCAAATTGCTTCTTCTCAGCTTCCGCCTGACTTTCGATATCTGGTCCTGAAAGTGTCTGCACCCAATTAGCGCCTTTCAATACAGGACGAACAGAAAGCAGTAGACAAGCAACCACCAGTTCCTTCACTGCGTTAGCATTAGCTCCCGGTGTATTGAAAACAACAATCCCCTTTTCAGCACATTCTTTAACAGGAATGTTATTCGTTCCTGCACCAGCTCTGGCAACACCCAGCACAGAGTCTGGAAATGCATAGTTATGAAGCTTTTCACTACGCAAAATGATTCCGGCTGGTGTATCTGTCTGGTCCACGGTAAATTGAGGATCATCGAAACGGGCTAAGCCCTCTGGTGCGATGGCATTGAAAGTTTTGATATCAAACATTTAGTTCGTTCCTCCATTTTCTGCTTCAAATTTTTTCATAAATGCTACAAGCGCTTCTACGCCTTCTTTTGGAAAGGCATTATACAAACTAGCGCGCATACCACCGACAGAGCGATGACCTTTGAGATTTTCAAAGCCTTCGGCGAGTGCTTCCTGATTGAATTTTTTATCCAATTCTTCACTCCCGGTTACAAAGGGAATGTTATTGATAGAGCGGTATCTAGGATCCACAGGAGATGAGAACAATGGAGAGGCTTCAATTTCTTTGTACAGAAGCTCAGCTTTTTCTTTATTTAATTTCTCCATTTGTTTTACGCCGCCTTGTTCACGAATCCATTCGAATACTAATTCTGCCATGTAAATAGCAAACGTCGGTGGAGTATTGTAAAGGGAGTTATTTTTTGCTTGAATGTCGTAGTCCAGCATGGCGCTCATCACGTCTGTTTGTCCAATTAAGTCTTCTCTAATAATAACTACTGTTAAACCAGCAGGTCCAATATTTTTTTGTGCGCCTGCATAAATTAAGCCAAAATCAGCAACATTGTAGTCAATAGATAGGATATTGGATGACATATCGGCGATTAACGGAACATCGCCAGTATCCGGCAGGTCATAATAAACCGTTCCTTCAATTGTATTGTTTGTTGTGATATGAACATATGCAGCGTCTTGAGGAATTGCGTCTTTTTCAACCTCGGGAATATAGGTAAAGTTTTTATCTTCACTGGAAGCGATGACTTCTACCTGAACGTTGGAAATTTTTTTGGCTTCACTAATCGCTTTTTTCGACCATGAACCTGTATTGATATACAAAGCTTTTTTATTTTGTGCCAAATTTAATGGAATCATTGTAAATTGAAGACTGGCACCGCCTTGTAAAAATAGTACTTTGTAATTATCGGGAATATTCATTAACTCTCGCAACAGGGTTTCAGCCTGCTGAATAATCGTTTCAAACAAGGAGGATCGATGGCTCAGCTCCATAACGGACATGCCGCTGTTTTGATAATTCACTAATTCAGATTGTGCCTTCTCCAAAACACTTTTTGGCAAAATCGCCGGACCTGCAGAAAAATTATAAACTGTTGTCATACGTTTCTCTCCTTCTTTGTTCATTGCTGAACGAAATTAAATGTGAAAATTATTATAACAGAAAGCTCACATTAAAAAAAGATTAAAACTAATTTAATGTGTATATATTTTAAGATAAAGGCATTTTTAGTTAAAAATGAGAATTTTTCTTATTAAAATTAGAAGAAAACAGGTCTGTCTCTTTTTTAACGTTTGCATTCTGTGATTTGACAGTTTATCATTAAAATAACTGGGGTTTTTTTAAGTATTTAATAATAATTTGAGGGGCGTACTAAATATGAAGAGAAAAATGTTGTCCATTATGTTAGGGTTATCTCTGATGTTTTCTTATGGTGTACCGGAAATGGTACACGCAGAAGAAGGCTCAGCTGTTAGTAGCGAGAAAACAGAAGAAAACAGTAGTGAGTCTCAAATGGAGAGCTCTGATTTTGAAAGTGAAGATTTTCTGGACAATTCCGAATCAAGTAGTGAGGGAACAGAAGAAACATCTGAAGCAGAAGAAGGCTTAGAAGAAAATGAATTGTCAGAAGGAGTGGAAGTTCAGAGTGGGATTTATAACATCTGGACAGCGACGGAGTCTACTTTACTGAGTATGGAAAAAGATTCAGGCAAACTGAAACTGGACAAACAAATTTATCATAGCCGACAAAACTTTGAAATCATTTCATTGGATGATAAGTGGTATCAAATCCAAAATGTTGATTCACAACTATTTTTAGAAGTTCAAGCTGACATAACAGCTGATAAATCAACAGTTATTCAAACAGAAGAAAAGGATACAGATGCGCAGAAATGGCAATTTGTAGATGCTGGTGATGGAAATCTCTACATCCAATCTAAACTGGGAACTGTCTTAAATTTGTCAGAAACCCAAAATTCGATTGAAGCAGCAGTTCAAATGAACCAGCTTGATGCTAACAAAACACAGAAATGGCGTCTGGATAAAGCCGTTGAACCAAATGTTGTAACTATTACTGATGGGTTATATCAGTTTGCTGGAGTTGAAACAGACAGTGTACTTGCTGTTGATGAAGCTTCTAAGAATGAGTTAAAGGTAAAACCGTCAACATATAGTAGTGCTGAACATTTTACGGTAACAAAAGTGACAGATGGATGGTATACAATTACTAATTCCAGCTCTAATATGGCCTTAGATGTTGAGGAAGAGAAAACTTCTGATAAGGCTGCTGTACAGTTAAGCATGGAAGAAGATGCGGAAGAGCAGAGGTTCCGATTCATAGATGCCGGTGATGGAAATGTCTATATTCAATCTGAACTTGGAGAATATATTGAACGGGACACAGCAGAAGCAACAATGGAAACAACTGTTCAAGCGGATACATTGACCGAATCAACTGAGCAAAAATGGAGAGTAGCAGCAGCTAGTGCGCCTAATGTAGTTCAAATTCAAAGTGGTGCCCGCTATTTCATTTCTTCTAATGTAAATACAAATATGGTTTTAGATGTTTATAAAGGTGGTACTCAAAACGGAGCGAATGTGCAGCTTTGGAGAGAGGGCGGAGGCTCTCAGCAAAAATTTATTATTGAAGTTGTTGATGCTAATTGGTACAGAATAATTAACGAAAAATCTAAAAAAGTACTTGATGTAGCATCTGGGAGTAAGGCGAATGGAGCAAATGTACAGCAGTATGCATGGAATGGAACAGATGCACAGAAATTTAGGTTTGTGGATGCGGGGAATGGCTTTTGTTATATTCAAAATAAGTTAGGAAAGTATCTAGATATCGAAGCTGCTCAAAATAAAAATGGAGCTAATGTACAAATGTATGGTTTAAATCGTACCAAAGCGCAACAATTTAAGCTTGAGAATTTGAACCAAACCAATTTTATTCGCATGACAAAATCGGATAATACAGCCGTTCGAATGACTATTTTCAATCCAAGTGTAAGTGCAACATCGATGTCGTTCCCGACATGGAGCCGTACAAAAGGGCAAGATGATATCAAATGGTTAGCAGGTAGCAAAAATTACGACAATTCATGGACTGTAAATATTCGGAGCAAGGATTTTCGTGATGGCGGTGCTTTTGATACTCATATCTATGCTAATGGAAAAGTGGGTATAACGACTAAAGCCTATACATTAACCAAGAACAGAACAGCTATGGAGCAGCAGGCTTACAATATTTTGAATCAAGTGGGCTGGAATCTGCGGGCTGCCTATAACTGGTCTGTAAACAGTATAAGATATCAGTCACTGTCAGCACCTCCAGCAGGAGCGAATTTCGCTGAGTGGTATGCAAGAGAAGGGTTCAATAACCGAAGAGGCAACTGTTACGCATTTGCCAGCACTTTCTATTACATGGCCAAAGAACTGGGCTATGATGCACATGTAACCGTTGGTAGCGTGAGAACAGTGAGCGGCGGTGCCAGTGCCCATGGCTGGGTTGAGATTAACATGAGTGGTACAGTTTATGTGTTTGATCCGGAAGGAGAATACGAAATTAAAGGGTACAATGGGTATCAATTTCGTTATGGCAATCCGGGAACGATGAGGTACCAAAATTATCGTCGCGTTAATTAAAAAACAAGGAGTATAACTTCGAATGAAAAAGTATAAACTAGCGGGGGCAATGCTTCTTTTCAGCTGTTTTCTACTGACAGGCTGTAAAACAACTGCTTCGTCTGGAGGGACCGGAACATCCGATTCCTCTTCAGGTGAGGTATCAGAATCCAGTACAGCAAATACAGGGACCGATTCTTCTTCAAAGGGAAAGACAGAAACAAAAAAACAAACGAAAATAATCGGAACACAAACTGGAAAATCAGGAGAATATGAGAAGCTTTTGGATAATCAAACAGGCTCTGATATTACAGGTATCGCTATTAAGAACATGTCAGAAGAAGCTTTTGAAGGAAATCTGCTTAAAGAAAATAATCCATTTTTAAAAAATGAACAGGGAAAAATGTATTTCACGCCTGAAACGGATAGTGATGCGGGTTCTGGTGATGGCGATGCAAAAGTTATCATTCCAGGTTATGATCTTTCCTTAACAACAAAGGATGGCAAAGAATATATTTTGCACGGTTTCCCTTTTGATGATTTAGAAGAGGCAACACTCTTTATTAAAGATGATGTAGCTTATATTGAATACGAAAGTGTCACCGGAGAACAGGTCAGTACCTTCGAAACAGAAAAGTCCATGAAGGAAATAGAAAGCAGCCAGTAATGCTTAGAGGGGAAGGCAACGATAACTATGGTTTTTAGTTCAATGACGTTTCTATGCGTTTTTCTGCCAGTTCTGTTCATCCTGTACTATTTAGTAAAAGGAGTTAGACTGCGCAATTTTCTATTAATTGGAGCAAGCCTGCTGTTTTATGCTTATGGTGAGCCTGTTTATATTGTGCTGATGATTATCAGTACATTGATTAACTATTTCTTTGGTCTGTTGTTAGTAACGGAAGAAGTAAAGAAAAGAAAGCTAGCACTCTTTTTCGCAGTTCTTATTAATCTGGGACTACTAGGTGTATTCAAATATTCTGATATGGCTGTTGAGACAGTAAACGGGCTACTGGGTACGGCTTTTGAAGGACCTGGTTTGAAATTACCAATAGGTATTTCATTTTACACATTTCAAGCCATGTCTTATGTCATTGATGTTTATCGAAAAGATGTAGCAGTTCAGAAAAATTATTTTAATATCTTATTATATATTTCATTTTTCCCACAGTTAATTGCAGGGCCAATTGTAAAATATCATGATATTCAGGAGCAAATCGATAACCGTCATGCTGATCCCAAGCGGATAGCAATGGGCTTTCGCCGTTTCACAATTGGGTTGTCTAAAAAAATATTGATTTCCAACGCTGTGGCGATAGCCGCAGATGCTGTTTTTGCTTTTCCCTTTGCTGAGATTAACATTATTTCAGCATGGATTGGTGCAATAGCGTATGCATTGCAGATTTATTTTGATTTTAGCGGCTATAGCGATATGGCTATTGGACTAGGGCATATGTTTGGCTTTCATTTTCTGGAAAACTTCGACTATCCTTATGTATCCAGATCAATTAAAGAATTTTGGCGAAGATGGCATATTTCGCTGTCAACCTGGTTTAAGGAATATCTTTACTATCCGTTGGGAGGAAACCGTAAAGGAAAAACACGGACAGTCCTCAATAAATGGATCGTCTTCTTTTCTACAGGCTTGTGGCATGGCGCAAGCTGGACGTTCGTGATTTGGGGCTTGTGGCATGGATTGTTTCAAATGATTGAAGAATTTTTACCAGTCAAGAGGCTGCCGCGACTTTTAGGTCATATTTATGCGCTGCTGGTGGTCTTTGTTGGATTTGTCCTGTTCCGTGCAGAAAGCTTTCAGCAGGGGCTGCATATGATTGGTCAAATGTTTACTGGGTTTCACTTTACGGAGACGCAGCAAATGCTGGCTTTTGAACAACTGACGCCGATTTTTATTTTAGCAACAGTTGTTGGAATGATTATTAGTATGCCGATTTTACCTAATATACAGATGAGGATTGCACCTGATAGCTCATTGGAAAAAGTACTGCTTCCTATGACCTATATCAGTTCGATTATCTTGCTGGTTTTATGTATGTTAAGTTTATCCAGCGGAACATACAATCCATTCATCTATTTTAGATTTTAGGAGGACGGCAAATGAAAAAGAATGGACAATATATCGTATATCTACTATGTATTTTCACAATATTATTAATTCCGTTTGCCGGTATGACCTTTTGGCCTACCAACGAAACAGCAGAGAAAACCGAGCTGGCAAAGTGGCCGTCAATGAAAAAGGACGGTGAATGGAATTGGGGGATTCTACAGGATATGGGGACATATTTTGAAGATCACTTTGCCTTTCGAGAACAGCTGGTTACGGCTAACGCTATGGTACGCAGTAATACTGTAGGAAGTTCTGCCACGGACCGAGTAATTGTTGGGGAGAACGGCTGGCTTTATTTTAATGGTACACTGGATGATTACCTAGGGAAAAATCAGATGACGAATCGTCAGCTGTTTATGGCGGCTCAAAATCTGAAGATTATGCAGAAATATGCAATAGACCGTGGTGCTCAGTTTTTATTTGTATCGCCAGTGAACAAAAATACGTTATATAATGAGAATATGCCCAGCCGCTATCATAAGGCAGAAGAAAGCAACCTTTCCCGATTGCTTTCTTTACTATCAGAGTATGATGTAAATTATGTCGATTTAGAGGCTGTCTTTAAAGAACAGGAGCCTATCCTATACTTTAATGGAGACACACATTGGACGAATGAGGGAGCCTTGCTTGCCTATCGTTCGATTATGGAGCGGTTTGAGTTGCAGCATGAAACCTTTCTAAATGTTCCGTTTGAAGAACGAAAGGATCATGTGGGGGATATTTCGGAAATGTTGTATCCCAAAGCGCCAAAAAAAGAAGCAAATCAGTATTATTCTCATCGCTATACAGTAGTAAATGATATTACAGATATGATGGATCCGTGGATTGAAACTACTAGTGCAGCTGAAGAGAACCGTTTGTTGATGTACAGAGATTCTTTTGGCGAGAGCTTAGTACCGTTTATGGCTGATGAATTTGGGCAAGGTTATTTTACCAGATATGTTCCATACAGTTTTCTACAGGTGGATCAGTACCTGCCGACACATGTAGTAGTTGAACGGGCAGAACGGACGTTGAGAAAGCTGACGATTGATATTCCAATTATGACTGGGCCGATTGTGCCCAATATAACTGGTGGTCAGATTCAGACAGATACCTCAATGACAATTAAAAAGGATAATGATTACTATCTACTGCAGGGAGCCGTGGATCCGAAGCAGATTACGGATAGAACAGAAATTTATCTTTCGGTTCGAAATAATGAAACCAATCAAACAGTCTGCTACCAGCCTTTTTATCTTTCAAAGGACGAAGAGGATGGCGCAGGATTTCAATTGTATTTAGCCAATATGCAGCTGCCGAAAGACACACATATCAATTTTATGACAGTAGAAGCTGGTGCAGCTACAATTGTTTATTCAGAAGACCTATTGAAAAACAATATTAAATAAAAAATAGTATGGGGGATTTATAAAATGAAGAAAGTCATGCAGTTAGTTACCTTATTCGCTTGTGTGCTTGGTATGACAGCGTGCGGCAGCGGAAAGAAAGATACAGCATCGAGCACTGAAAAAACAACAGTAAGCAGTTCAACAGCTACGACAACAAGCTCAAGTGAAGAGAAAACGTATCAAGTTGTAGGTGTAAAATCAGATACTGCTTCAAAAGCATTGGTTAAGAACAGCACAGGACAGGAAATCAAAGCTGTAGCCATTAAAGCTGCCGATCAGACAGAATATCCAGCAAGTATGTTGAGTGAGAACGCAACGATTAAAAATGAGGATACAGTACAATTATTTTACACACCTGAAAACAAAGAGGGAGAACAAAAATATGCTGTGCAGGTAACCTTTGCTGATGATACGGTACACGAAATCAGTAATTTCAATTTCTCTGATTTTGATCCAAAATCAGAAGTTGAAGTAGGTTATGATGGTACGGTGGCGTTCTTGAAATATAAAAATAAAGCAGGTCAAGTCGTTGATACCAAAGAACAAGAGCTTGCTGCAAAAGCAGAGAAGGATGCAGCAGCACAAGCTGAAGCAGCAGCCAATGCCGATGCACAAGCAGCAGCGGATGCCCTAGCGGCTCAGGAGGCAGCCAATGCACAGCCAACCGTTGACAATAATCAAGCGGCCAATGATGCAGCGGCAGCACAGGCAGCAATTGATGCACAAGCGGCTGCCGATGCTCAGGCAGCAGCTAATGCAGCGGCACAACAGCCAGCAGCACCTGTAGAACAACAGCCGGCAGCTCCAGCAGCTCCAGCACAGAATCAAGGCGCAGACAACTGTCTTGATGATGGGGCTATGTTCAACTAAGAGTAACTTAAATAAATCAACAGTCTGAGGAAAGAAAAGCTTCCTCAGACTGTTGATTTTTTATTAAAGAAGAATAATTTATATATTTTTTTGGATACTAGGAGTGAAAGAAACTATTTTATTGCAGAAAAGTAGCTTTTTTTAAAAAGTTTCATCATACTTTATTCATAAATAGAGGCTAAACTAATAATCAAATATAAGATGTTTCATTTCATTTAACTCCTAATTAAAACAGCTGAAAACCTCCTCCGGTTTTCAGCTGTGTGTGTTTTATAAAGCTTTTATTTTTTTGCAGAACAGCAAAAAGAGTAGGAAAAAGAAGAATCTCAATATTGGACTCAAAATCCAACTTATTGAAGATTACTAAATATCCTACTCTTTTTATCTGTAATACGGAAATCTGTTTACTGTTCTTTTTTGTTTTGGGCAGCCAGCAAATCACGAATTTCTGCCAGATATTCTTCTGCTGTAGGTGTCTCTTCTACCGGCTCTTCCTCTTGTGGTTTTTTCATTTTGTTTGCTGCCTTAACAATCAAGAACAGGACAAATGCGGTGATAATAAAAGTAATGATTGCACTAATGACGTCTCCAACTTTGAACGCTACGCCATTTACATTGAAGACCAGTGAACCGAATGCATCGTCTGCACTGCTTTGTCCAGTTATCATTACAATAATCAAGCTAACAATAGGGGTAATCAGACCATCAACGACTTTGGTCACGATTGCTGTGAAGGCACTCCCGATAACAACCCCAACAGCAAGATCAAGTACATTTCCCCGCATCATAAATTCTTTAAATTCCTTGAACATAGTATCCCTCCTCTACTATTTTAGTATACTCAAAATTAGAATAATTTTAAACGAAAACAGTTTGGAATCTTAAAAGTAGTAGAAGCTATGCTATAATTATACGCAGAAACAGAAAGTTAAAAAAGTATTTAAATACAGGGAGATTCTTGAATTTATAAGACATATTGATTATGATGAAACAACGAAGAAAGGGTTGAAAACATGTCAGTTAAGCTAGCTAAGGGAGTCAATCTACATATTCTGCCAACTAAAAAATATAAAACCGTACGTATATTAATACGTTTCAATACATTATTGGACCGCCGAACCATTACCAAACGGACTTTGTTGTCCAGTCTGCTGGAAACAAATAGTCTAAACTATCCGGATCAGACGCAAATCAGTGAACGGCTGGCCGAGATGTACGGTGCCAGTTTTGGTTTTAACGTAAATAAAAAAGGAAACCTGCACTGGCTGAATCTATCCATGAGTATTGTTAATGATAATTACCTAAATCAAAGTCATGTTCTGGAAGAAGCAGTTGCATTTATTAAAGAGATTTTGTTCGCTCCTCACATTGTTGAGGGTCATTTCGATCAGGAAACTTTTGACAGAGAGAAGGAAAATACAGGGGCTTATATTGAGAGTGTGATGGAAGATAAGCAGGCATATGCAGCTCTTTCACTGCAAAACCTTTATTTTGATGAATCTGATGCCCAAAAAATTCCTAGCTTTGGTACTCTGGAAGACTTGAAAAAGGAAACTTCTCGAACAATCGCCGATTATTACTATGAGATGATGGCGAAGGATCAAATCGATATTTTTATTTTGGGTGACGTGGAAGAAGAGATGACTGCTAAACTAATTGCTGAGTTGCCGTTTACAGAACGGGAAGCCGGAGTAGGTGAAGTTTTTTATCATCATACGATTGATAATGTCATTAAAGAACGTTCAGAAAGAGAAGAACTGGCCCAATCTAAGCTGAATATTGCTTATGATACAAATGTTTTCTATGGCGAGGCCTCTTATTTTGCTTTACAGGTATTTAATGGACTTTTTGGAGGTTTTCCTCATTCCAAGCTATTTATGAATGTTCGTGAAAAAGAGAATTTAGCGTACTATGCTTCCAGTAGTTTAGATACTTTCCGGGGGATGTTAACTGTTCAAACCGGAATCGATGGGAAAAATAGAGAAAAGGTTCTGCATTTGATAGCGAAAGAGCTGGAGAATATCCGTAAAGGCGAAGTGTCGGAAGAAGAGCTGCAGCAGACAAAGGCAATGCTGAAAAATCAATATCTGTTGTCTCTGGATAATGCAGGTTCTGTTCTGGAAGGGGCATATATGGATTTTCTGTTACCGGAAACAGTTCTTGAACCTGAGGAGTGGCTGCGTCGTCTAGAAGCAGTAACACTTAAAGAAATACAAAAGGTTGCCAATCAAGTTAAAATGCAGGCTATTTTCTTTTTAGAGGGGGAGCAGAAGAATGGATAAGAAATCCTATCCGCAAATCAATGAAACGCTATATACAGAAGTGCTGGAGAATGGCTTAACAGTCTATCTGCTGCCTAAAAATGATTACCATAAAACTTATGGATTATTTACTACCGATTATGGATCAATTGACAATGAGTTTGTTCCGTTAGGAAAAAATGAGATGATACGAGTACCCGATGGAATTGCTCATTTCCTCGAGCATAAAATGTTTGAAAAGGAAGATGGCGATGTTTTTCAGGCTTTTGGACGTCAAGGGGCCTCTGCCAATGCTTTTACCAGTTTTACGAAAACCAGTTATTTATTTTCCACTACAGATCAGGTAGAAAAAAATCTGGAAACACTGATTGATTTTGTACAAGCACCATACTTCACAGAAGAAACAGTGGAAAAGGAAAAAGGGATTATCGGTCAGGAAATTCAAATGTATCTGGATGATTCAAATTGGCGGCTGTTTTTTGGAATTCTAGGGAATCTTTATCCTAAGCATCCACTGCATATCGATATTGCAGGAACAGTAGAAAGCATCAGTCAGATTACTGCTGATGATTTATATACGTGTTATCATACGTTTTATCATCCAAGTAATATGACCTTGTTTGTTGTAGGAAAAATGGAGCCGGAAGAAATGATGGCCTCCATCCGCAAAAATCAACAACAGAAAACTTTTGCAGCTGCAGCGCCGATTAAACGTCATTTTCCGATTGAAGCAGCAGCAGATATTGTTCGTGAAAGCTCAATTGAAATGCCTGTACAGCGGCCCAAGGTCCTTGTAGGACTTAAAGGGCTTGATGAGGTGCCTGAGGACGGCTTCGACCTGTTGAAGTATAAGACAGCAGTAAATTTATTGTTACAGCTGCTTTTTGGGAATACCTCTCAAAATTACCTCTCATTGTATAATACAGGATTATTAGATGATAGCTTCAGCTATGAATTTAATCTGGACCGCAGCTTTCATTTCGCTGACATAGGCGGCGACAGCGACCAGCCAGAGCAACTGGCTGCAGAGCTGGAAAGAATTTTGTTGTCTTATGAAGACAGTCCGGAATTAACAGAGGAAAACCTTGATTTGCTTAAGAAAAAAATGATTGGAAAGTATTTCCAGTCTTTAAATTCGTTAGAATATATTGCCAATCAGTTTTCACAGTCATTATTTGGTAAGACAACGCTATTTGACATGCTTTCTGTAATTGAAGCCATTTGCTTGGACGATATCAAAAAAATTGGAAAGCAGTTTATTCGTAAAGACGGCTTAAGCAGATTTTATATGTATCCTAAAAACTAGCAAAAACTGATAAGGAGACAGTCATGAAAAAGGCATTGATTATGGGGGCAAGCGGAGGTATTGGAACCGCAGTTGCAAGACAGCTGGCAGCCGCCGGCTGGTCATTGTACTGCCACTATCATGAAAATGAGGAAAAGGTCGAAAATTTGATTAGAAACTTTCAAAATTGTTATCCTCAGCAAGAATTTTTTATGGTATCCTTAGATATGTTGGAAGAACAGCAGTTTCCAACTTTTTTAGAACAATTATTTCAGGTAGACGCTGTAGTTTTTGCCAGTGGTTTTACCTATTATACATTGCTGGAAAATCAGACAAATCAAGAAATTGAAAATCTTTTACAGATTCACTTGAAAGCACCCATGCTTCTTTGTCGGGATTTGCAGAAAAAACTGAGTAAGAGCGGTCAGGGTCGGATTCTTTTTATCGGTTCTGTTTATGGTCAGTATGGCAGCAGCATGGAAGCTGTATATAGCGGTGTGAAAGGCGGACAAGAAGCGTTTGTCCGAGCCTATAGCAAAGAGGTTGCCAGCTTAGGCATCACTGTGAATATAGTAGCTCCAGGAGCGGTTCAAACAGAGATGAACAAGCAGTGGACAATGGAAGAAATTCAGCAATTGGAAGAAAATATAGCAGTAGGCAGGATGGCTCATCCGGATGAGATAGCTGGAATAACGGCTTTCTTGCTTTCTGATCAGGCAAATTATATAACCGGAGCGACCATTCCCGTAAATGGGGGATGGTATTGATATTTTAGAAAGACTGGAGAAGATGAACGAGTGGCCAGCGTTAATATAGGACAGAGACTACGAGAAGCACGACTACAAATGAATATGTCGTTAGATGAGCTGCAGCAGATTACGAAGATCCAAAAGCGCTATTTAATGGCAATTGAAGAAAATAATTTTGATTCCATGCCTGGGACTTTTTACGTGCGTGCCTTTATTCGCCAGTATGCCAATGCGGTGAACCTTGATGGTGAAGAGCTAATCAACTATTTTGACGGAAAAGATCTCCCGGAAGATGTTGAACTGGCAGCGGAGTATAAAACGCTGGAAGAATCCAGAATACAGATTTATGAAGAAGAACGGGAAAGCAGTCTATTCAAAAGCCTACCAGCAATTATTTTATCACTGTTTGGACTAGCTATTGCGATTGTTGTGTTCTATATTATGTGGCAGGATCAAAAGGCGAATCCGATTATTGAGCCGCCTGCTTCTACAATTACAGTGGAACGTTCTTCTGAGAGCAGCTCTTCTGTTGAATCAACAAGTACCTCATCTTCTGAAACAAGCAGTTCTGTACAGGAAAGCTCAACGACTGAAAGCAGTGAGGAAAAAACAGCTAATGTTGTGTACCAAAGCGAAGCGAATAGAGTTGTTAATTTAAGTGCTACTGACGTAGATACACCTGCGAAATTCAGTTTTACTGCAACCGAAGGGAACTGCTGGGCCGGAGTAATTATTGATGGCGCGTATGTTTTCCAGTCAACTGTACCGCAGGGACAAACGCAGGAATTTGAGATACCAGCTGGTGCGACGAATGTCACTGTGGCATTGGGCGCTTCAGAGTATATGGATATGAAGCTAAATGGACAGCAGGTTATTTTTAACCCGAACGATACAGGGATTGGTGAACGTAATCTCTTATTTACCATTGCCTATAAAGAGCCGCAACAATAGTAACAGATGTTTTGGCTCTAAGTTTAAAATTAGAGAATAAATAGAGGTTGTGACAGAAGTGTTCAGCTTCAAGCAATAAGGCGGAAATTCCGAAAATTGTTCTACAAATTTTTGCGAATTTCCGCCTTATTGTCGAAGAAGTTACTTCTGAAACACCGTTTATCCGGGTTTAAGGGACTGAGGCATACTAATGTCACAGCCCCTCTTATTAAGAGTCAGCTGTATCCTTTAAAAAAAGAGATAGCTATGCGTTGATTTTCTCCAGTTTAGTGAGAGGTGTCAAGGGAATAACAAGATACAAAGTAAATCAGGTATCACTTTATTGAGAATTTAGATGGTTTATCGTGACAGGTTATGTCGGATGACGTAAAATAGAAAAGGAAAGCGAGGAATGAGCGTTGAACTTACCTAATAAATTAACTGTACTTAGAATTTTTATGATACCAATTTTTATTTTGGTAGTTACTCTGCCTTTGGATTGGGGCTCAATCACTGTTGGGCAAACCGTGCTGGAAATCACCCAATTGGTTGGGGCAGTGATTTTTGCGATTGCCAGTATTACAGACTGGCTAGATGGAAAAATTGCCCGGGCAAGAGGATTAGTGACTAATTTTGGAAAGTTTGCTGATCCGTTAGCAGATAAAATGCTGGTAATGACAGCGTTTATTGTCTTAGTTGGACAAGGCAAAGCGCCTTCGTGGGTTGTTGCAGTTATTGTCTGTCGTGAACTGGCGGTTACAGGTTTGCGTCTGCTTCTGGTAGAACACGGGGAAGTGATGGCAGCTGCGTGGCCAGGTAAAATTAAGACAGCTACTCAGATGGTGGCAATTATTCTATTACTGATTAACAATATTCCTTTCAATCTGATGGGACTGCCGGTTGATTTGATTATGCTGTACACTTGTTTGATTTTTACAATATACTCCGGTGTAGATTATTTTATTAAAAATAGTGAAGTATTTAAAGGTTCAATGTAGAAATGGATTGAATAGAGGACGTATAAGAGGGGCTGCGGGACAGCTTCTCTTTTTTAGAAATTTTTATTTACACATAGTATCTGAAAAAAGAGGTGGGTTAGTGATTAAGAAAATTAGAAATCACAGAGGGGAATTATCTGAAGCTTTAGGGTTGGTTTGGCGAACTTTTATGGAGTTTGAAGCAGTTGATTACTCTAATCAAGGAGTTCAGGAATTTAAAAGCTTTATTTCTTTACCTGAAATCAGTAAGAAGCTTGAGAATAACGAACTCTTCATCTGGGGATACTATGAAAAAAGTAAGCTTTTAGGTGTTATAGCAGTTAGAGAACCCTTTCATATTTCCTTATTGTTTGTTGACAAGGCGTATCATCGTCAGGGAATTGCACGAAGACTTTACTCTAAAATGATCGAAGATTATTCAAAAAATACGAACTGTCAGATAGTAACGGTTAATTCTTCACCTTATGCAGTGGAAGCCTATCTTAAGTTAGGATTTACAGCTGCTGGTACAGAGAAAGTAATTAATGGAATTCGTTTCATTCCAATGGAAAGAAACCTATCCGACAAATGAAAAAAGCAGCGACTCTTTTATATGAAGAGAGCTGCTTTTTTCTTATGAAGCGTGCAGTAATGAACTAAAGCTGTATCAAATTGATACTCTGCTTTGTCAAAGCAGCGGTAACGTAATTCATCGGACAGATTGTCTGATGCTGCAGTTTCAGTGATACTTTCAGAAATAGCTGCATTTGGTTTAACAGTCGCCGGTTTCTTCTTTAACCAGCCAAATAGTGTCATTTACTTTCTCCTAAAACGGCAGCCAAGGACCTAAAATGAAGGTTCCTCCACCTAATAGAATAGCGGCAAGAATTAATGTAATACCTAAAATGAAGGCTGTCTGTCTATGAGAGGTTGCCCGTCTTCTGGAACGCTTCGTTTTACTTCCTGTAGTTCCAGCATACATCAATAAAAGAACTGCTATTACTAAAAGTGCTGCTACAAGCGCATACTCTTTCCAAGCCTGCTTAATTTTACCAAGTAGAGAGCTGTCAGCTGTGCTGCTTTTTGTCTCTGCTTCTTCCTTTGCCTTTTTGTCTTCCTTTAGCTGATAAGGGATACTTGGTGCTGGAATACTCGATGAGACTTGATTCAGCTGGTTAGATAAAAGCAGCTGTTGGTTGTCCGAGAGAATATATTCAGGCTGCGTCCCTTTACGTAACAGACCAAAAAATTCTTGATCAAGAATAATTTCTTTATTATTGATTGTTTGTGTTCCTGCATCCAGCAGCTTTCTATATTCAAATGTATTGAAACCATAGTCGAATAACGCATTACCAAATGCATGCCGCTGATTTTCGCTTTCAGCATCTGTCCAGTCACCTACACCAAGGACTACTTCAATTAGACGCATGCCGTCTCTTGTAGCGGTTGCTGCGTAGTTATAGGCTGCTTCCGGACTAGCACCAGTCTTGAGACCATCTTCGCCCTCATAGCCGTATAATCCGCCGGGAATTGATTTGTTGGAGTTTTCTAAAAGCTCAGCGTATTCTGTATTTTCCATCACCGTAATCTGCTGTTTGTTAGTGTACTCCAAAACCTCCGGATGATTTTTCAACAGATGATAAAACATCAAGGCCAAGTCCCGAGCGGTCGATACATTATCAGCCTCTGGATCAATCCCCGCAGGCGAGTAATAGCCGTTAAAGGCACTGGCTGCTGCCCCGCTAGGATTGTAAAAGGTAGTATTTGTCATCCCCAGCTCCTGTGCCTTTGTATTCATCATTGTGATGAAGGCGGCTGCATCATTATTTGTTACTAGGTTTGCCAGCATGACAGTTGCTGCATTTGACGATGCCATCGTAGTCATATATAGCAGATCAGTAACGGGATAAGCAACACCAGAAACAATAGGTGAATTACTTAACTCATAGATTTCTGAGATTGCCTGGTCACTTTCAGTTGCTGTGACTGTCGTATCTAGCGTAATCGTTCCCTGCTTGATGGCGTCAAACAGCAGATAAACTGTCATCATTTTGGCGATACTCGCCGGATACCAGGTCTGATCAGCCTGATCTTCCCAGATGACCTGTCCGGAGCTGGCATCGATGACAATAGAAGCAGCAGGACGATAGAAATCATCAACGGTATAACCTGCATTACGGGTAATCGTCATGATATCCTCTGGAGCAGGTGCTTCCTCAGAGGATGTCATGGTTTCACTGTTTGTTATTTCAGATTGTCCAGTACCTTCTTCTGCATAGCCGGTCAAACCGGGTAGAATGGAAGCAAAAGAGAACAGCAGGCTTAATAAGAGAGCCAGATGAATTTTCTTGTTTTTGTACATAGTTACTCCTTTTTCTTAGTTTTTTGGATGTAAGATATCAGCGACAAATAATCTTTCGCTAGTGCTCATCAGCGATGGTGTTTCCAGATACTCCCAGTTGTCACCGTAAATATGATTGAGTCTGCCTTCTTCATCAAAGGCAAAATATACCATATCCTCCTGATCATTTGTCAGAACATATTCTATTTCATTATAGTTCAACTGTACGCTATAAAACCAGCCATTTCGGAAATTTTCCAGCTGTTGACTGTTCATTTTGGTTTGGAAATTCCCTTGCTCATCTATATTTAAGCTTTTTCGAAATTCAGGTGTCAGAAAAACAGCTAAATCGCCTAAATTTCCTGTTTGATTTTCGGTGAATAAGTAATCTTTAATGAAACGCGTAGTCACTTCCTGTGTGTCTGTTTCTGAGAAATTAATCAGTTTTGTAAGTTCAGCTTCGGAAAGGTCATCCCAACCAGTGCTGTAAACCGCTTCAATACATTTTTCCAGCTCATCTATTTTTAATAAGTGGAGACGTTCATCTTTATAGTAAATTGTAATATAGCGTTTCATTTCATAGCCGTCTAATCTGGAAAAATAACGGATATCAGTATCTGAGTAGTCCAACTCTCTCTGACCAGCTAAAGAAGCAAATTTTTCTTTTAAATCTTCTCGGATAAACAGCTCATCTGCTGCCGACAATACCTGATCTACAGTTAGGGTGGAGTAAAAATGACTGATAAATCGCTTCGCCAGCCGCAGTTGTTCTTCTTTCTGATTGAGCTGATGAGCTGTTTGCGCTAATGTCTGGCTGTAAGGCATGTCTGTCACTATTGGGTTCACAATAGGTGTTTTTGGCGCAGTGGAGTTCGCACGTGAAATACTCATTATTACTCTAATCACTAAAACTGAGATAGACAGCCACCACCAGATGTTTCCTGAAGAACTTTTGTTGGCAGCAGCAGTCTGTTTGCGTGCTTGTTTATCATTTTGCAAAATAAGCTTTAGTTCGGTTTGTTTCTCTGTGGGTAACAGCTTCTTATTTATTTTATAAGTAGTCAGCAGTTCAGCTTGTTTATTATCAGGCAGTTTTTGCCATTCTATAAAGGCTTCTGTCTGCTGATTCTGATGATAGAGAATCAAACCATAAAGCAGACTGTACATATTTCCTGAAAAAATCAATTCTTCCTTTTTCCACCTATAATGGCGTGTGGCAGCATCTTTGTTTTTAAGAATAACCGTCTCGTAGTAATTTCTCAGAAAAGCGGTTGTCTGATTACTATGGAATTTTTCAGCTTGTGCTAATAAGTCAGCAAATTGCTCCGCCTGTTCTTCAACGAGGATGCCGTCTCTGTGCTGCAAAAGCTCCAACAAAAGTAAATTGTAGATATCGCTATCTTCTTTTGTAAGGTCGAGACATTTGGCTGTTAAGGTCTGAAAATCACTGCTGTAGACTGAACCTCTCATCAGCATCAGGTAAGCCTGAAAACGCCAATAAAAATACTGCTCTCTGTAATCAGCGGGAATTGCACGCCAAATAGCAAAGGAAAAATCAGGCGCAAAATGAATCGGCATGATAACGTGATGAAAATCAGGCGCAAGAACTCCTGTTGGACCATCGCCGTTAATCAAGCTGTCTAAATCAAAAATATCAAATAAATAGCTGAGAACTTTTTTAGAAAGCCACATATAATTTTCTGCTAAGAATTGCTGAAGTAAATAGACATTTTCCCAATACTCTTCTTTGCTCCAGTCAAACATGGGGTCTGTCAGCTCTTCCCACAATGCCAAATCATCGTAGTAGGCATGAGTCTGTTTGATTTTCTCCAGTTCAAGAGAGAAAATTTTCAGTTCACCCCAGTCTGTAGTGCTAAGGTTGTTTGACTCTGATTCTTCTTCCAAATCATTTAGTTTGCTGTTCGGCTCTGCTGCTGTTTGTATACTGTCCGCAGTGTCAGCTTTACTTGAAGAGGCATAAGCTAATGCCTGGTCAAAGGCAGCTTTCAGCTGTTGAAAAGCGTCGATTTCCTGATCGATTTTTAATGTCTTTAGTTTTTCAGCATATGCTTTTTTGATTCTCTTTTTATCTTGTGTAGCTTCGATGCCTAGTATTTCCCAAATGTTTATGTCCATAGCTGCTGCTCCAATTCATTTAACTGCTGCTGAAGCTTTGCAGACAGACGTTTGACTTCCAAATCATTCTGTTTATCCAGTGTATGCTGGAATTCTAAAATAAGGGATTGAATATACGCCCTCTTATCTCCTAAGGCTTCTGCATAAACACGTTCCAACCGTGCTAAAAGCAATCGGTTTTCAGCACGATCCCGCGGATGGATTTTTAAGCCTTCCATCTTTTTTAAGCTTTCCTGAAGCTCAGCTTCTGTTAGCTTGCCAGGATGACTCTCGATGATCAGCTGAGTTGTCTGACCCTGAATGTCTGTAACAACAACTTCCAAAACACCATTAGAATCGTAAGTAAAGCGGCAGTCTACCGGTGTTCCTCCTGGTCCGGGCGGGACAGAGACCATCAGCTCACCAATTTTTAAGTTATCCTTGACCATGGGATGCTCGCCTTGATAGACTGAAAAATCGACTTTTTCCTGATTGTCTCTTACAGTATAGAAAGTTTCAATTCTGCTGACTGGAATAGTCGTATTCCGCTCAATAATTGGTGCAAAAACTCCTTCGGTATAGCCATTTGGTCCGCGGCTGATGATATCTACTCCTAGCGTATGGGCACAGACATCAGTCATCATCATTTCATTTACCATTTCACGTTGTGTTTTTAGTGCTGCCTGAATGCCGGCACCGCGTCCCACAGCTTCATCAGGATTAATCTGTGTGTAGGGAATAACCTTAAGCAGCCGAGAAAAATAATTGCGAATACTAGGATTTTTCGTTGCTCCGCCAATCAGGATTACCTGATTGATATCCTTTATATCCATATGGCTATCACTAAGCACTCTGCCAACCGGCTGACGCATGCGCTTCAAAAGAGGCAGACATAGGTTTTCGTACTCCTGAATAGTCAACTCGTACTCATAAATGGTTTGATTTACTTCAAAAGAAAAGCTGCTTTTAGGCTGAGAAGAGAAACTAATTTTTAGCCCTTCAGCTTTTCTATAGAGAACCGCTTGCACTGCTGCGGGCAGCACCTGATCAGCTAAACCATGCTTATTCAAACAATCATGGACGATAATTTGTGTGAAATCCTCACCGCCCAGGTTGTTGTCGCCAGAGATAGCTTCTACCTGCATCACTCCAGAAAACATTTCCAAGAGAGAGACATCAAAAGTCCCGCCGCCTAAGTCGACAACAAGAATTGCCTGATCCTTATCCTCATGCAGACCATAGGCCATAGCTGCAGCCGTTGGTTCGCTAATCAAGTTCTGAACGTCTAAGCCTGCTAATTTAGCCGCTTCAATCGTTGCTTCCCGTTCAATATTATTAAAATAAGCTGGTACACTGATAACCGCTTGTGTACAATCCTGCTCTAGATAATTCTCTGCATCTTCTTTTAAACTTTTTAGGATTAAAGAAGACAACTCAACTGGAGAAAAAGAATGTATGCCCAACTCATAATGCTTAGTAGTACCCATAAAACGTTTAAAAGCAGCTGCTGTCAGCTGAGGGTGACTAATCAGCCGTTCTTTGGCAATTTCACCAATTAAAACTTTTCCGTCATCATCAATTCCAACAACTGATGGAGTCAACACTTTGCCGAATCGGTTGGGGATTAGCTGAACCTGTTCGCCATCCCAATAAGATACTACACTGTTCGATGTTCCTAAGTCTATTCCAATCATTTTTAATACCCCTTTTATTTTTTAATACACATAACTCTATTTTATCGGAAATGGGGGGAAATATGGATACTTTTTTTACTTTTTACTGAAGTTTATAGCTAAACAAGAGTAGGATAGTCGAAGGTACACCAGCCCTTATAAAATCCAGTAAATTAGAGTCCTCAAGCAGCCCCTTTTGAAATAAGCCGAAATATACGGAAAATAGCTGCTCTTCTATTTCCAGTAAATTTCGACTTATTTTTCACAGCTGAATACATTTTGGATAACTTTTGTTATTTAAAATGTATTCACATAAAAAGCGTCAAAGTCTGGTATATAAATAAATTCCCAGACTTTTAGTATGCCTAAAACCGAATGAACGGTATCCAGAAACCACCCCTTGGTTAATTGAGTTTATATGGAAGTAGTATCAGAAGTTCCTGTAAGTCCTGATTAGAAGAAATTTCAAAAAGGATACTGCGCCCTTCAGCATAGACTCGTGTTTCTCTAACTTTATCTTTCAAGATATCTGGTCCGTCGCTATTCAAAAAGGACTGAACAGCAGCTTCTCCTAGAACAATTGTTGCTCGAAACGAATTTTGACAGGGTTGACGATAGAGAAGTACGCGTTTTTTCAAGCTATTAATCCATGTCCAGCCAGCTTTTTTTGTTGGAAATTTCCAATACCCTGTCATTTCAGCAGCTATTTTAAATAATTCCTCATCTATCTGCTGCCATAATGTGGACGCATCGCCTAGCACCTCATAGAGTTCTGTAATCTGCGGCTCTTGTTCTTTATTGTCAAAATAACTGATAGTCATTACTTTTCTCCTTTTCCACCAGTATAGCCTGTTTACTTGACCTACTTCAATGGTTTTCTGTTTAAAATTTTTAAGGCAATAAGCAAAAAACTTTAACTTACTAAAAGTAAGTGATATTCTGTTAATGAACTACTGATATAAAAGGAGGAATACTTATGCTAACACAAACTTTTTCAATAGATAAAACTGCTCATACCGGCATGGTAGGGTTGAAAGTTGCTGATCTTACAGGACAAATTGAATTTTATACATCAGTCATTGGTTTAACACTACTGGAATTCAATACAGAAACCGCCTTATTAGGTGTGGAGGGACTGCCTCTTCTGATGCTGAGAAAAGTTGAACAGCCAAATCGTAGAGAAAGAAAGGCTGGGTTGTACCACATTGCTTTTCTGCTTCCGGAACGTAAGGATTTGGGCAACACCTTGTTTAGCTTACTAAAAAAAGAAGCAGCGATTATTGGCGCTTCTGATCACGGCTATAGTGAAGCACTTTATCTGGAAGATCCGGAAGGGAACGGGATTGAAATTTATCGGGATAAACCGAAGACTGAATGGTCTATTCAGCCGGATGGTCGAATTTCAGGAATCACTGTGGAAATGGATGCAGCAGGCGTACTAGCCAGCCGAGATGAAGCAACCGACAAATTTCCTGCTGGTACTACAGTGGGTCACGTTCATCTCTCTGTAGCAGATTTGGCCAAAACAGAAGCTTTTTATATAGAAGCACTCGGCTTAGGATTAAAAGATCATTTCGGTAGTCAAGCCAGTTTTTTTGCCGCTGGCGGATACCACCATCATATAGGAACGAATGTGTGGCTGGGCAAGGAGCTGCCGGCACCGAAAGAAAATGATTTAGGTCTGGATTACTTTACTCTAGTTGTTTCCAATCAGGAAGCATTTCTTAAAGTCAAAACGAATATTACAGAGTATGGGCTTACCTTTTTAAAGGAAACATCAGATGAGCTTGTTCTTCTTGATCCTAGCGGGATTACGGTGAGGATTGAACAGAAAACAGCTAGCAGCGGTTTTGCTAAGAGTTGAAAAAACAATAACAACTAAGTAATGGAAAAGATAGAAGAGATGCAGAGGATGGGACAAGAGTGTTTAGTCCCGAGAACCAAATAGGTACTGTTTAACATCAGCTCGTTCCTCATTGTGTTTCTCAGCAATAAGAAGAAATTCACGAAAATGACAAGAAACACGAATGTGAGCCAGTCGATGTTGACTGATTCCTACCTGGTGTTTTTCAAATTTTTGTGAATTTCGGCTTATTTTTGAAGGTTTTGCTCCTGCGGTTACTCGTCACAGTTCAATGCTGGTATGTGCTACTGCTCCCACCGTTTATCCGAATTCCACGTGAGTGGGAGTGGGACAATAGTCAGAAGAAAATCTGATTATTTTCTCACTTTTTTAATTTTAGGGTACACAAAAAGCACGCAACCGTGTAAGATTAAAGTGACTAAACCAAATCAAAAGGAGCGTGCTTTTATGTTTAAAGATTATACCATTAATCAAACGATTTTACCATTAGAGTTGGAACAGTTTATTCCTGAAACGGATGTCGCTTTTGCGGTTAATGCCTTAGTCGAAGCCATGCCGCAAACACTCTTTAATAAATTAGAAGAACAATTAGGCCGACCGGCCTACCACCCGAAGATGCTATTAAAAATTATTCTGTATGCGTATACTCAGCGTGTCTTTT
>NZ_JBTXLW010000011.1:0-140309 GCF_054871795.1 Enterococcus sp. LJL51
GATCAGGTAGATAGGTTGGAAGTGGAAGGCCAGTGATGGTTGGAGCGGACCAATACTAATCGGTCGAGGACTTAACCAAAGAATTGGAAGAGTAAGAAAATGTTTTTCGGAATGACTGTGTTGAAGAGTTTTAATCTATCCAGTTTTGAGTGAGCAAATCACTCAACTAAATACCAAACAACACCAGTGTGGTGGCGATAGCGAGAAGGATACACCTGTTCCCATGCCGAACACAGAAGTTAAGCTTTTTAGCGCCGATTGTAGTGAAGGGTTTCCCTTTGTGAGAGTAGGACGCCGCCGCGCGATTGTTGTATTATGGAGGTTTAGCTCAGCTGGGAGAGCACCTGCCTTACAAGCAGGGGGTCAGCGGTTCGATCCCGTTAACCTCCATATGAGTCGTTAGCTCAGTTGGTAGAGCATCTGACTTTTAATCAGAGGGTCACAGGTTCGAGCCCTGTACGACTCATAACATGCGGGTGTGGCGGAATTGGCAGACGCACTAGATTTAGGATCTAGCGCCGCGAGGCGTGGGGGTTCAAGTCCCTTCACCCGCATTAAAAAAGCCGGCTTAGCTCAGTTGGTAGAGCATCTGATTTGTAATCAGAGGGTCGAGGGTTCAAGTCCTTTAGCCGGCATCCAGAAACGCGGAAATAGCTCAGTGGTAGAGCACCACCTTGCCAAGGTGGGGGTCGCGGGTTCGAACCCCGTTTTCCGCTTTCAAATACCGCGCCGGGGTGGCGGAACTGGCAGACGCACAGGACTTAAAATCCTGCGGTGAGTGATCACCGTACCGGTTCGATTCCGGTCCTCGGCATTTAGAAATATGTAGCACCCATAGCTCAACTGGATAGAGTGTTTGACTACGAATCAAAAGGTTAGGGGTTCGACTCCCTTTGGGTGCATTGTTATAAACGGGAAGTAGCTCAGCTTGGTAGAGCACTTGGTTTGGGACCAAGGGGTCGCAGGTTCGAATCCTGTCTTCCCGATAATTATGAATTTGGGGCCTTAGCTCAGCTGGGAGAGCGCCTGCTTTGCACGCAGGAGGTCAGCGGTTCGATCCCGCTAGGCTCCATTTTTATATGTATACGCGGTGTAGCTCAGCTGGCTAGAGCGTCCGGTTCATACCCGGGAGGTCGGGGGTTCGATCCCCTTCGCCGCGATTATTTTTTTAAGAGCCTGGACCTTTAGCTCAGTTGGTTAGAGCAGACGGCTCATAACCGTCCGGTCGTAGGTTCGAGTCCTACAAGGTCCATTGTGACATTGTTGCTTAAAAATAATATGGAGGATTACCCAAGTCCGGCTGAAGGGAACGGTCTTGAAAACCGTCAGGTGTGTAAAAGCACGCAAGGGTTCGAATCCCTTATCCTCCTTTACTGAGAAACACTGTGATTATTTTATCAGAGCAGATGTTGAACAGTGCTTGGCAACTATAAGGACGAAATTTCCTTAACGAGAGTTGCAGAAAACCTTTCCGTATACAATAAGTATACTATTATCGCGGGGTGGAGCAGTCAGGTAGCTCGTCGGGCTCATAACCCGAAGGTCGTAGGTTCAAATCCTGCCCCCGCAATTGCTTTTGACAATAGTTAAAAGCCAGTAGTAAAGATTTTTGGTCTGGTAGTTCAGTTGGTTAGAATGCCTGCCTGTCACGCAGGAGGTCGCGGGTTCGAGTCCCGTCCAGACCGTTTTGGCTCGGTAGCTCAGTTGGTAGAGCAATGGATTGAAGCTCCATGTGTCGGCAGTTCGATTCTGTCCCGCGCCATTATACCATTAAATTTGCGGGTGTAGTTTAGTGGTAAAACCACAGCCTTCCAAGCTGTTGTCGCGAGTTCGATTCTCGTCACCCGCTTTAATGGGCCTATAGCTCAGCTGGTTAGAGCGCACGCCTGATAAGCGTGAGGTCGATGGTTCGAGTCCATTTAGGCCCATTGGGGAAGTACTCAAGTGGCTGAAGAGGCGCCCCTGCTAAGGGTGTAGGTCGGGAAACCGGCGCGAGGGTTCAAATCCCTCCTTCTCCGTTCTTTCTGGCCCGTTGGTCAAGTGGTTAAGACACCGCCCTTTCACGGCGGTAACACGGGTTCGAGTCCCGTACGGGTCATTGCAATATTTTGGAGGATTACCCAAGTCCGGCTGAAGGGAACGGTCTTGAAAACCGTCAGGTGTGTAAAAGCACGCAAGGGTTCGAATCCCTTATCCTCCTTTACTGAGAAACACTGTGATTATTCTACCAGAGCAGATGTTGAACAGTACTTGGTGACTAAGAGAAGCAAAGTTTCTTTAATCAAAGTCGCAAGAAAACTTTCCGTATACAAATAGGTATACTATTATCGCGGGGTGGAGCAGTCAGGTAGCTCGTCGGGCTCATAACCCGAAGGTCGTAGGTTCAAATCCTGCCCCCGCAATAGCTTTTAACAATAGTTAAAAGCAAGTAACAAAGAATTTGGTTTGGTAGTTCAGTTGGTTAGAATGCCTGCCTGTCACGCAGGAGGTCGCGGGTTCGAGTCCCGTCCAGACCGTTATAAAGAGTTTTACGCGGGTGTAGTTTAGTGGTAAAACCACAGCCTTCCAAGCTGTTGTCGCGAGTTCGATTCTCGTCACCCGCTTTTTTTATGGGCCTATAGCTCAGCTGGTTAGAGCGCACGCCTGATAAGCGTGAGGTCGATGGTTCGAGTCCATTTAGGCCCATCAAAAATTCCCGGCCCGTTGGTCAAGTGGTTAAGACACCGCCCTTTCACGGCGGTAACACGGGTTCGAATCCCGTACGGGTCATCATTAGCGGTTGAGTACCGCTTTTTGTTTTAAATGCTTTGGAAGCGTTGACAAACGTTTTGTTATCATGTAATCTATGGTTATATGATATATAATTGAATATTATTTGTTGGATAGTGATTGTTTAAGTACAAGCTAAACCTAGTTATTTCAAAGGGGATGAAATTCTTTCACCTTTTTTGAAGTGGTTGGGTTTTTTTGTTTTTTTGAATAAGCGAATAAAATAATGTATTTGTTTTTATTCAGAATGGGGGAAAAAATGTTAATTCATAAGATACTTAACAACAATGTGATCATTACTGTCGATGAACACAATCGTGAATTGATAGTAATGGGCAAAGGATTGGGTTTTAAGAAAAAACCTGGTGATTTTATCTGTAAAGACAGGGTTGACAAAATCTATCAGCTGACAAATGAAAAAATTTCCCTACAATTCCAAGAGTTGCTGGAAGATTTACCCATGGAATATTTGAAAATATCGGATGAGATTATCGAGTATGCAAAGAAGGAAATCAACGAAAATCTAAATGAAATGATTTATATTTCGTTGACAGACCACTTGCATACAGCAATTGAACGGGTGAAAAAGAATGTTGAAGTCAAAAATGTTTTGTTATGGGATATCAAACGGTTTTTCCCAGATGAGTTTAAAGTTGGTATGATGGCCATTCAAAAAGTGAAAGAAAAGTATGATGTGGAGTTATCAGAGGATGAAGCTGGTTTTATAGCATTACACATTGTTAATGCCCAACAGGATGCAGATGGATCCGGTAATACTTATGAGATAACAAAGATTATGCAGGAAATTATGAATATTATTAAATATTATTTTAAAATATCATTCGATGAAAACTCTGTCTATTTTTATCGATTTACTACACATCTCAAGTTTTTTGCCTATCGTTTACTTTCAAAAGGACAATACATGGATGAAACAGATCAGGAATTATTAGAAATTATTAAAAGTAAATATCAAAATGCCTATCACTGCATCGAAAAAATCGAAAAGTATTTAATCGCTGCCTATGACTATAAAATTTCAAATGACGAGAAGCTTTATTTGACTATTCATATTGCACGTTTAGTCATTAAAAATAGTTAAACTATTATTATTATCAACCTAAGGAGGGACGAGGTACACCAAGAGAATACCCCTGCGATACCAAAATGGTATGGCTTTGGATCGTGACATTCAGTTGGCGAAACCTCTAAATAAAAATACACATAAATTTGGAGGAAAAAAACATGGGTAAATATGATGAATTAGCAAAAAATATTGTAAGAGAAGTTGGCGGTAAGGATAATATAAACTCTCTGACGAACTGTATCACACGTCTTCGTTTTAAACTGAAAGATGACAATAAAGCGAATACAGAAGTTTTAAAGAACATGGATGGTGTTGTTACGGTTATGCAGGCTGGGGGGCAGTACCAAGTAGTTATTGGTAATCACGTTCCTGATGTGCGTAAAGCTGTGGATGAAGTTATTGGTGTGCTGCAGCCCGTAGTTGATGATGGGCCTAAAGGTAATTTGTTCGATCGATTTGTAGATATGATTTCTGGTATTTTTCAACCAATTCTGGCTCCATTGTCTGCTGCTGGTATGCTGAAAGGTGTAAATGCCATTTTAGCATTTGCATTGGGCGTTTCCTATTCAGAAGGACCGACATATGCTGTATTTAACGCAATGGGGGATGGATTATTCCTATTCCTGCCAATTTTCATTGGCTACACAGCAATGAAAAAATTTGGCGGTTCACCATTCTTGGGAATGATGATTGCTTCCAGTTTAGTTTATACAGGCTTTATTGATGGCTCCGCAACTGCTGCTTTTGCTGAAAGCGGGGGACTGAACATCTTTGGGATTCCGTTCTCAATTCCAGCTGCTGGTTATGGTTCAACGGTAATGCCAATTATCGCAGCCACAGCGTTTGCAGCTTTGCTTGAAAAACAATTAAGAAAAATTATTCCAGATGTAGTAAAATTATTCTTAGTTCCATTCTTTACAGCACTAATTGCAGTGCCGCTAACCTTCTTAGTAATTGGACCAATTATGAACGTTGTTTCTGATGCGTTAGGAAACGGTTTGATTGCATTACAAGGGTTCAGCCCAATTTTATTTGGAGCTATTCTTGGATTTGCTTGGCAGATTCTTGTTATGTTCGGTATGCACTGGGCAATTATTCCATTTGCAATTATTGCTTTGTCTCAGGGTCAGCCTACACAGCTTTTGATTGCTTCAGGAGGCGTTTCATTTGCTCAAACAGGTGCGGTACTAGCAGTAATGTTAAAAACAAAGAATGCAAAACTGAAAGAGTTATCTATTCCAGCCTTCATTTCAGGAATCTTTGGTGTGACTGAGCCGGCAATCTACGGTATTACTTTACCGAAAAAGAAACCTTTCTGGGCTTCTTGTGTGGTTGGTGGAGTAACAGGTGCAATTTCCATGGGATTAGGTATTCAAGCTTACCAAATGGGGGGACTTGGAGTATTTAGATACACAGGGCAAATTTCTCCAGATGGAGATGTCAAATATGCAATTTGGAGCATGGCACTCGATGCAGCTGCTCTTATTGCCGGCTTTGCACTAGCCTACGCTATTGGATTTAAGGATGATGAAGACCTTTCTGCACCGCTGTCTAAGGAAGAAGCGAAACTTGCGGCAACAGGTCAACAAAATAAGCTTGGCAAAGATGAAGTTGTTGCTCCTGTCAAAGGAACGGTATTGCCTTTAAGTCAATGTAAGGATCAGGCATTTGCGCAAGGAGCATTAGGTAAGGGTGTGTTGATTGAACCTACAGAAGGAATTGTCCGCGCACCATTCGATGGAACTGTAATGACGTTATTCCCTACAAAACATGCGATTGGTTTGATTTCTGATCAGGGGATGGAACTGTTAATTCATATAGGTATGGACACGGTTCAGTTGGATGGACAATACTTTGAAGCGAAAGCGGCACAAGGAGATAAAGTGAAAAAAGGTGATGTTTTAGTCACTTTTGATATTGAAGCGATTAAGAAAGCCGGTTATAGTACGCAAACACCGGTGATTGTTACAAATACAGGAGACTATCTGGATATTGTAGAAACACAGAATGCAGAAGTAACTTCAACCGATACGCTGATTACTGCTTTAGCTTAATGAAGCATTATCAAAATAAATAAAATCTGAGATGGTTCTTGTTGAAAAGAGTATAGGAAAGCTGATAGTTAAAATTATCATTTCTTAGAAACTATTCACGCGAATCATCTCTGTAGTAAGAGAGGACTTTGTAAATGGCATTTAGAAAAGATTTTTTATGGGGCGGAGCAACTGCTGCGAATCAATGTGAAGGCGGCTATAATGAAGGCGGACGCGGTTTAGCTAATGTGGATGTTGTACCTATTGGTGAAGACAGATTTCCTATTTTAGCAGGAAAAATGAAAATGTTTGATTTTGATGATGAGCATTTTTATCCAGCGAAAGAAGCAATTGACATGTATCACCGCTATAAAGAAGATATTGCTTTATTCGGTGAAATGGGCTTCAAAACATACCGTTTATCGATTGCCTGGACAAGAATTTTTCCAAATGGTGATGAGACAGAACCCAACGAAGAAGGTCTGAAGTTCTATGAAGATTTATTCAAAGAGTGCCGCAAGTATGGAATTGAGCCGCTAGTAACAATTACGCATTTTGATTGCCCAATGCATTTGATTAAAAAATATGGTGCATGGCGTAGTCGTGAATTAGTTGGTTTTTATGAAAATCTTTGTAATGTTATTTTCAACAGATATAAAGGGCTAGTGAAGTATTGGCTGACATTTAATGAAATTAATATGATTCTTCATGCACCATTTATGGGCGCAGGTCTTTATTTTGAAGAAGGAGACAATGAAGAACAGGTGAAATTCCAGGCGGCTCACCATGAGCTAGTTGCTAGTGCCGTTGCTACAAGAATTGCCCATGAGGTAGATCCAGAGAATAAGGTTGGTTGTATGCTAGCAGCGGGAAATTACTATCCTTATACACCAAAACCTGAAGATGTCTGGGCTGGAAAGCAGAACGACCGGGAAAACTATTTCTTCATTGATGTTCAGTCCCGTGGTGAATATCCTGCATATGCATTGAAAGAGATGGAGCGTAAAGGGATTGAAATTAAGATGGAGGAAGGCGATGAAGAGTTATTGAAAGCTCATACCGTAGACTTTATCTCATTCTCTTATTATTCTTCCCGTGTCGCTACAACAGACTCTGCTCTGCTGGAAAAAACTGCTGGAAATATCTTTTCTTCAGTAAAAAATCCTTACTTAGAAGCGAGCGAATGGGGCTGGCAGATTGATCCCCTTGGGTTGAGAATAACTATGAATGATTTGTATGACCGTTATCAAAAACCATTGTTTATTGTTGAAAATGGTTTAGGAGCAGTAGATACACCAGATGAAAACGGCTATGTTAATGATGACTATCGGATTGAGTATCTAGCGGCGCATCTTCAGGCAATGAAAGATGCTGTTGAGCAAGACGGAGTAGACCTGCTAGGCTACACAACCTGGGGCTGTATTGATTTAGTTAGTGCTGGAACTGGTGAAATGAAGAAACGTTACGGATTTATCTATGTTGACCGTGATAATGAAGGAAACGGTACCTTAAAACGTACGAAGAAAAAATCATTTGACTGGTATAAGAAAGTGATTGCGTCTAACGGTGAAGATTTAACAAATTAGTAATGCATAGGGGCTGAAGCGAATATTCGTTTTTGTTTCAGTCCTTTTAAATGGATTTATTTGAAAACGAGTTATTTTGTTAGATTCTCGTAGTAATAAATATATTTCTATATGATTTGAATAATTATCTATTTCAGGAGGGAACTACATTATGACATTTCCAAAAAATTTTTTATGGGGCGGAGCAACTGCTGCCAATCAATATGAAGGCGGTTATTTATCTGGTGGTAAAGGATTAAGTACACTGGATGCTATTACCGGCGGTAGTCATACAGAGCCGCGAATGATCACTTATAAAACAAAAGATGGAAAAATTGAATCAGTCACGCGAGAAAAGGAGCTGCCGGAAGGAGCAGTGGGGTATGTAGATCCTGACCGTTATTACCCGAGCCATGTAGCAACTGACTTTTATCATCATTATAAAGAAGACATTGCGCTGTTTGCGGAGATGGGCTACAAATGCTTTAGACTTTCGATTGCTTGGTCAAGAATCTGTCCAAAGGGGACAGAAGAGATTAATGAAGAAGGGCTGCAGTTTTATGACAAGGTTTTTGATGAGTGTTTGAAATACGGCATTGAACCAGTAGTCACAATTAATCATTTTGATATTCCGATGTATCTTGCAGATGAGCTGGATGGCTGGTCCAATAGAAAGGTTATTGATTACTTCCTGTTTTTCTGTGAAACCATATTTAAACGGTATAAGGATAAAGTCAAATACTGGATGACGTTTAACGAAATTAACTTTTTAAGAAGCTGGACACAAATTGGTATTCATAAGAATGACGGACAATCGAAATATCAGGCAGCTCATCACTTATTTGTAGCAAGTGGAAAAGCAGTACAGCTGGGACACGATATTAATCCTGATTTTCAGATTGGTATGATGGTTGCCTATATTCCAAGCTATCCAATGTCTTGTAAGCCAGAGGATGTGATGGAAGCATTACAGTTTAATCGAGAGCAGGAGTTTTATATCGATGTTCAGGTGAAGGGATATTATCCAGCACATAAGCTAAAAGAATTTGAAAGAAATGGGATTGTCATCAAGAAGGAACCTGGAGATGATGAAATTATCAAAGCTGGGACAGTTGATTATATTGGTTTTAGTTATTATATGTCTACAGTATCCTCTGCTGATCCTAAGGATGTGAAATATGTCGGGGGTAATCAAATGCCGGCTGTTAAAAATCCTTACCTGGAAGAATCAGACTGGGGCTGGGCTGTCGATCCTTTGGGTCTGAGAATTTCATTGAGCAAGCTTTATGACCGCTACAATGTACCTTTGTTTGTTGTTGAAAACGGCTTTGGGGCTGTTGACCAGCTCGAAGCAGACGGCTCCGTTCAAGATGACTACCGGATCGATTATTTCCAGAAACACATCCAAGCGATGAAGGATGCTATTGAGCTGGATGGAGTAGACTTACTAGGCTATACACCATGGGGTTGTATTGATTTAGTCAGCGCTGGAACTGGTGAAATGAAGAAACGCTATGGCTTTATTTATGTAGATATGGATGACGAAGGCAATGGGACATTAAAACGGACTAAGAAAAAATCTTTTGATTGGTACAAGCAAGTCATTCAAAGTAACGGGGAAAATCTAGAGAAATAATAGACAAGATTAGGAGTGAAAAAAGTGAAGAAATTTATAAAAGCAATTGGTGTTTTAAGTTTGAGTGTACTGATTATGGCAGGCTGCGGCAGTAAAGCAGCTGAAGAAAAGACAGAAGCAAAGGCTGAGAAGCCGGAAGAACTGACAATCTATGTTGTTCGTCATGGAAAGACAATGCTGAATACAACAGATAGAGTTCAGGGCTGGTCTGATGCTGTTCTGACGCCGGCTGGTGAAGAAGTCGTAACGGCAGCAGGAATCGGTTTAAAAGATGTTGATTTTCAGAGTGCTTACAGCAGCGACAGCGGCCGGGCAATGCAGACAGCAAAGCTGATTCTTGCAGAAAATAAAACAGCGTCTGAGCTTCAGCTTGCTACGGATGAACGCTTCAGAGAGTTTAACTTCGGTACGTACGAAGGCGATTTAAACCACACGATGTGGCAGGATATTGCTGATGACCAAGGTGTTACATTAGAAGAATTCATGAAAAACATGACACCGGAATCCTTTGCTAATAGCGTAGCTAAGCTGGATGAAGGTCGGGATGAAGAAGGTGTGAATTGGCCGGCAGAGGATTATGAGACAATTACCAACCGTTTAACTGCTGGTTTGGATGATTTAGTTGCAGCAGAGATGAAAAAAGAAGGCAGCGGCGATGTTCTTGTGGTTTCTCACGGACTAAGTATTTCAGCTTTACTGGATACATTGTTTGATGACTTCAAGATTCCTGAAGGCGGACTAAAAAACGCGAGTGTCTGCACAATCAAGTATAAAGACGGCAAATACACACTGGATAAAGTCAACGATCTTAGCTATGTAGAAAAAGGACAAGAATAAAATACTTCTAAAATCCTCTGACAGAAAAACAGCTGTCAGAGGATTTTTTAAAGAGAAAATTAATGATTAAAAATTCTGAATTTTCTAAAAAAAGATTGACTTATAATGTTATTAAAGCAATAATAAATACTATCTCACAAAAATGTTAGAAAAGGGGAGAAAGCCATGATAATAAAGCCAACCTTACCACAGGAAATGACTATTTTTTTTGATCAGGAGAATCAGCCAAATAAAAAAGTTCAGATGGGTGTTATTACGTTATTACCGGGTGAAAAACGTCCATTAGAGGGTTTTTCCCGTCATGATCAGGATGAGTATTCATATGTTATTTCAGGAGAAGCACATACTATTTTAGAGGACGGGCAGGATCTTGTGGGCAAACCAGGTGATGCTCAGTTGATTGAAGCTGGTGAAGGGCATATTAACTACAACGATGGGACAGATCCGGCAGTTGTTGTTTGGATGCTTGTGGAACGGGACTAAGCAAAAAAATAAAGAAGGTAAAGGGAGAATGGGATGAAAAAAGTAATTAAACTAATGACAGGCTTGATAACAGCAGGAATTATATTGACTGCTTGTTCCGGCGGAGGGCAGAAAAAAAGTGAAGAGCAGCCGATGCAGTTAATGTCTGCATCTGAGCTGACAACACTAAATACTTCAGTGATGCTGGATTTTCCTGATGCAATTGTACAGACTGCAGCTTTTGAAGGACTGTATGCATTGGATGAAGAGGATGAGATTATTCCAGCAGTCGCAAAAGAGCTGCCGGAAATATCAGAGGATGGCAAAACATATACGATTAAACTAAGAGAAGATGCTGTTTGGAGCAATGATGACCCAGTGACCGCTCATGATTTTGAGTTTGCCTGGAAAAAAATGATTGATCCTGCTAATGGCTTGGTTTACAGCTTCTTAATTGTTGAAACGATTCAAAATGGCGGGGAAATTTCCAACGGCGAGAAAAAACCGGAAGAGCTGGGTGTAAAAGCACTGGATGACTATACCTTGGAAATTAAACTAACGGATGCTAAACCATATTTCACTTCGCTGTTGGCGTTTCCTACCTTCTTCCCGCAAAATCAAAAGGTTGTAGAGGAGCAGGGCGACGACTATGGAACGGCTAGTGATACTGTTGTATACAATGGTCCGTTCCTTGTGGAAAACTGGAAGCAAACAGATTTAAGCTGGGATTTGGTTAAAAATGATAAGTACTGGGATAAGGAAAATGTCAAATCTGATAAGATTCACTATGAAGTGGTGAAGGAAGCATCCACTGCACTTAATTTGTTTGAAGATGGACAACTGGATGTTGCCACAATCACAGGCGAGATTGCGAAACAGAATCAAAATAATGAGGATTTTCATTCATATCCAACAGCTACGATGAATTACATTCGTTTAAATCAAACACGTGACGGTAAAGATACCCCATTAAAAAATGAAAATCTGAGAAAAGCTATCGCCTTGGGAATTGATAAAGAAACGCTTGTTAATAACATCATTGCGGACGGTTCCAAACCATTATACGGTGCAGTAACAGAAGGCTTTGTATCAAATCCGGCAACTGGTCAGGATTTCCGGGAAGAAGCTGGTGATTTAATGACCTATGATAAAGAAGCTGCTGTTGAGTATTGGAAAAAGGCACAGGCTGAGTTAGGTGAGAAGGTTAAAATAGAGCTTATGGTGACTGATGACGGCTCTTACAAGAAGATGGGAGAAAGTATTCAGGGAACGCTACAGGAGCTGTTTCCAGGGCTGACAATCGATGTGAAGGCGCTGCCGACAGAAACGGCCTTGAACTTTGGGAGAGAAAGCGACTATGACATGTTTCTGATTTATTGGACTCCTGATTATAAAGATCCAATTTCTACTCTAAAAATGTTATATAGCGGAAATGACCGCAACTATTCAAATCCAACCTATGATCAGCTTTTAGATGATGCTTCAGAGAAATATGCATTGGAGCCGGAAAAACGCTGGGAGACACTGATTGCTGCTGAAAAATTGGTAATTGAAGAAACAGCCGGGATGATTATTATCAGTCAAAACCAGCAGTCTGTCTTACAAAATCCAAAAATTAAAGGGTTGAATTACCATACGTTTGGTGCACCATTAACATTGAAAAATGTAGCTTTAGAAGATTAAAAACTAGAATAATAGGGCGGCTTAGGGAAGCAGCAATGATTGCTGCATGTCCAATCCATTGTAGCCAATATTAGAGCTGTAAAGAAATTAAGCTGCAGTGAGAAGCTTTGAAGAAATAAGAAGGATTTACAAAAATTGTTCTCTAGATTTTTGTGAATTCTTTCTTATTTTTTAGATATAGGCTGATTTAAACTTTAAAAGACAGTGTCTTTATAATCTGTTACTGTTGCTTGCCTAGCACGAAGCCTTTGCTATAATCAAGAGGACGGATGAATAGAGGAGTGGTATATTGAGAAGAGGCATTTTTGAAACAGAACGGATTTATTTTTCTCATTGGCAGGAAAAAGATAGTGAACTGGCTGTCTCTCTTTGGGGAAATCAAAGAGTGGTTCAGTATATTACGAGGGAAGGAATGTCTGAAGCTCAGATTAAGGAACGGTTAGCAAAGGAAATGGAAAATCAGAAAGCTTACGGCTATCAGTACTGGCCGATATTTCTTAAACGGAATGAAGCATTTATTGGCTGTGCGGGACTTCGTCCGTATGCAAAAGAAGATAACGCTGCAGAAATAGGGGTTCATTTAAAAGAAGAATTTTGGGGACAAGGGTTCGCAGAAGAAGCCTTGCGGGAAGTGATTCAGCAGGCTGCCTCTTTTTTTATGCTGAATCAAGTATTTGCTGGTCATCATCCAGCAAATACTGGTTCGAAAAAACTGTTAAACAAACTAGGTTTTGTATTTGAGAAAACTGAATTTTATGAGCCGACGGGATTATGCCACCCGTTATATTTTTTGAATTTATAAAGATTTAAAGCTGATTTTTCAGGATAACGGTTGATAGATATTTAAAGTGAAAGCAGATTAGTATCTATTAAAAAGGATATTAGTTGACAAAAAAGCAGGATTTAAGTATTATAATAACTACCAACAACAACCTTTTTATTTTTCATTTTACTCTTAATTGAGTAATACTCCTTTTAGGCTATCTCTTCGGAGATAGTCTTTTTTTGTCTAATAAATAGTTAGAGGAAGTCTAGCATGACTAGAAATGAGCAAGAAAATTTACAATTATTCATTATGTCTTTAAACCTAACAGCAATGATACTTGGAAAATAGGAGCACAGCAATTTTTTTTGGGAGGCCTTAAGAGCCCACTTTGATGATAAGCTGGAATGATTTGAGCTGTTGCGTTTTTAGCATATTTTACTGATTTTTTCTATAAACGTTCTGGTGCTGTATAGCAACCAAAACAAAAGGTAGATAGAGGAAAAATAGATTAGCCCGCTGCCACAAGCCTCGATAAGGGATAGGCAGCTGAAGCAGGAAGGGAATTTTAGGTGCAGCAAACAACAGCATAAAAACGGATGAAATAAGAAAAGTGATGAATAGAACTACAACCATAAAGCGATTCATCTCTAGAGAATACAGCCGGATTAGAATAAAGGTACCGATTAGTAAGGCAAGAAAACCTGCGCCAGAAGCGTAGTCATGAATCATCTCTTCAATTTCGCCGCCAATAGTTGTTGCCGCCGACCGGTCGAAAATCCCGGTAAGTATGCAGTCTCCAGTACTGAAAACAGCCAACATAATTCCCAACCACTTTGCAAGGGAACGGTTGGTAACCTTAAACCGTTCATAGAATGCAGGAATAGTCAGTAACAGCAGTAAACCATCTATGATTGCCCAAATCTTAAAGGCCATTTTTGTAGGACTGCCATTTTCGCCGAATGCACTGATTAGCATAGTAAACGAATCATAGTTCGTATAAAAGGCTGCTAAAATAATTGGAAAGATTAGTTCGCTGGCAACAGCTATGAGTAATAAATAAAAACCATATTTTTTTAAATGTTTCATGATTAAGCCTCCTGTATCCGATGATTATTCTCATTGTAATACGTTTGAGGTTATTTCTCATTTATTAACTTCTCAAAGGCAATTCATTTAGATATGCTTAAGCAAAGCTCATCATTTTTTATTTTTTAAATCAATGAAAAAACGAATCTATCATGAATAAAAATAAATATTTAAAATATATTTTTGTTATATATAAGATAATGTTATGATTGTATTTGTAGTTAACTTTTCTTAAGTATAGGGGGGGACAGGATGACATTAACTAAATTGAATGAGTTAGAAGCTGCATATGAAGCAGCTGATCAGAAGTTAAAAGCTTTTCTTCAGAAGAGGATTCAGTCATTAATTTTCTTTGGGCGTACGATCAAACTATATGAAGCTAAAGCGACCTGTTTTAGGGAAGTTGTTGCTGAATGTGAACGTTTGGAAAAACAGGCGAAAAAGCAGTCATCCTCTTCGTGACAGTCAATTAACACAAAATAAAATTTATTCATATTTTTTCGATAAAGAGTGAGTAATAGTACGTAACTCAAGTAACGAGAGTGGGGCAATAGTCAGAAGAAAATCTGATTATTGTCCTACTTTTTTAATTTTAGGGTACACAAAAAGCACACAGCCTTGTATGATTAAAGTGCCTAAACCCAATCAAAAGGAGCGTGCTTTTATGTTTAAAAATTATACCATTAATCAAACGATTTTACCATTAGAGTTGGAACAGTTTATTCCTGAAACTGACGTCGCTTTTGCGGTTAATGCCTTAGTCGAAGCAATGCCGCAAACACTCTTTAATAAACTAGAAGAGCAATTAGGCCGACCGGCCTACCACCCGAAGATGCTATTAAAAATTATTCTGTATGCGTATACTCAGCGTGTCTTTTCTGGTCAGAAAATGGAATTTCTGTTGGATGACAGCTACCTATGCGCTGGTTAGCGAACCACGAACAAGTCAGTAGACGACCATGGAAATATGTTTGAAACAGCAACAGACATTGGCGATTCATCAGTTCTTAGAGGTGAAAACAATCGTGACAGCAAATCTGATGTCGACATGTTTAAGATTCGTCCGGCTTATGATGGTGCATATAAAATAATAGTTACTGGCGGTATTCAGGTTTTTGATGAAAATGGTGTTCAAAAGAAATCACATCCAGCGACATTTGTAAATGGCCCAGCTTATGATTTGGAAGCTGGTAAAGCTTATTTTATAAGGGTTGAAAGTAGTACCATGGTTAATAATTATGTTGCGGATAAAATATATGAAATCAAAATACAGGATCCGTTTGATGCAACGAAGGAATATGGAGTTGAAACATTAAGTCTAAGTCATAGTTCAATACCTTCCACAGGGTACCTTTCCGGATTTGGCGCAACATTTAATGAGCGTCATCCAATTGCTTATTATAAAGCGTATAGAACACCTTCAACCGTTTCAATCAAGGCGTTAAAAGTAAGTCTTTCTTCAAGCGGCTCAGCTACATCAATCGAAATTTACAACGAAGCAAAAGTGCTAATTGGGCAATCTGCATTGGGAGAAGACGGAAAACAAACCGTTTGGGTAAATGTTGGTAAAGACCAAGTTGTTTACACGAAAGTAGTGAATGAAACCCCTGGAGTCTTAGGGTACTTTTTCCATTTAGGTTTTCTAAACTCACTGATTGAGTAGTTTTTCAACAGTATAAGACCACCTTCAAAAGTTAGTCTAAAAGGCTAAATTTTTGGAAGTGGTCTTTTTATTTATGCTGGGAACATCAAGTGTAGTCAAATATATTCTAAGTTTTGGAATGTGTCTGAAAAAAATTATAATTGTTAATGGCTAAAACTTTCGTAAATGAAGAATAAGAATAGGGAAGCTCACTATAAAACGGAATTGCATTTTTTTGCGATAATATAATTACTTTTAAAATGTTTTTGCTTTATATTGCAAAAAAATGCAATCAGTGTTATCGTTAATTAACGAGGAGAGAAAAACATGCTGATTGAAGAACGATTAGAAAGAATTAAAAGTGTATTAGAGGAACATAAAAGTGCCACGATTGAAAAGCTTGTAGAGGAACTTAAAGTATCTAAAGATACTGTCCGGCGGGATTTAATTAAATTAGAGAAGCAAAATGTCGTGAAAAGAACGCACGGTGGTGCGGTTCTAAACAACCGGGAGGCAATGATTTTTAATTATGATCAACGCTCAGAAAAGTTTCACTTAATTAAAGAAAAAATAGCGCAAAAAGCTGCAGAGCTTATTAAGGATAATTCCAGCGTTATCTTTGATTCCTCGACAACTGTGGAAGCGGCTATTCCTCAATTGCAAGACAAAAATATTTATGCAATTACTAACTCACTAACTCACGCCAAGCTTTTGGCGAAAAATAAGAAAGGTGAAGTGACTCTTTTGCCTGGAAAGCTCCATAAGGAACAACTATTCTTATATGGGAGTGAAACAATTCAAAAGCTAGAACAGTATAATGCAGACTATACACTTTTAGGTGTGTTTGCAATATCTGGTAAGGGTCTATTTATTCACACGGAAGAAGAAGGACTTGTAAAACGTCAGATGGCTCTGCAGGCAGCCAAAGTAATTGCTGTAGCTGACCATACAAAAATTGACACGACAGGCTTTTTTAAGGTCTGTGAATTATCTGATATTGATTACTTAATTACAGATATGGAGCCTGATCAAGAGTTTATACAAGCTTTGAATGAAAAAAATGTTGTGCTTGTTTTAACAGAACATTAACGAAGGAGATTTGGAATGGTAAACAAAACAGTTAAATTAAAGGAAATAACAGCACCTAAAAAACATGAGGGTGTAGCTCCAACAATATTATCAAATACAACCATGGCAGAACGTAAAGAGAAAGTAATTAGCAGAATGAACGAAGAGGGCTACGATACTCTAGTTATTTATGCGGATAAAGAACATGGGGGGAATTTTGAATATTTAACGGGATTTATCCCGCGTTTTGAAGAAGGATTACTGGTTCTAGAGAATACAGGGAACGCTACCGTGATTTTAGGCAATGAGAATCTAAAAATGGCAAAATTTTCTCGAATTCCGGTGACCTTAAAACACAGTCCGTTCTTCTCCCTGCCAAATCAGCCTATGGATAATGAACAACCATTAGAAACGCTTTTTGACGAGCTTGGATTTAATAACATGAAGAAAATTGGGTTGATTGGCTGGAAGATGTTTACACCAAAGAATACCAATCCGGCTGTTTATTTTGATATTCCTTATTTTATTGTAGCAGCGATTAAAGAAAGCATCGATTCGACAGCTGTTTTGGAAAATGCGGCTCATCTTTTGATTGGCGGAGAGAACGGTACTCGAACGACAAATAATGCAAACGAGATTGCTCATTATGAATATGGTGCTAACTTAGCATCCAACTGTATTTTAACAGCTATGGATGCTGTAGAACCTGGCATAAAAGAAGCTGAGTTAGGCAATCTATTAGCTGCAGAAGGTCAATACAATACAGTTGTAACCATTGCGGCAACTGGACAGCGGTTCGAGAGTGGGGTAATCTATCCAACCTACAAGCAAGTTAAAAAGGGAGATCCTTTATCCTTAACAACAGCCTTCAAAGGCGGTTTATCTAGTAGAACAGGGTTTGTTATCTCTAGTGAAAGTGAACTGCCAGTGGAACAAAGCGACTATTTAGAACGGGTGGCTAAGCCATACTTTAATGCAGTTGCTACTTGGCTGGAAACTGTAAAATCGGGTATCAAGGGGAAACAGATTTATCAAGCCATTGAAGACGTATTTCCAAAAGAAATGTATCATTGGCACTTAAACCCAGGGCATTTAGTAGCTGATGAAGAATGGATGTCTTCGCCGATTTATAGTGAATCAAATGAGTTATTAAAAAGCGGAATGATTTTACAAATAGACATCATTCCTTCTATTACTGGGTATACCGGGGTGAGTGCCGAAGAGTGTGTGGCATTGGCGGATGATAAACTGCAGTTGGAAATTCAAGAACAGTATCCAGAGCTGTGGCAACGAATCCTCACAAGAAGAAAGTATATTAAAGAAGTCTTGAATATACAGCTGAGCGAGGAAATATTGCCGTTATCAAATACAGTTGCCTATTTAAGACCATTCTATTTGGCTAAGGATCAGGCGTTCTATTGTGAATAAATGAAAAAGCTTAGAGGGAAACCCTTAAGCTTTTTTTCGTATTTCCCCAAGTTCTACGCCTTATTTGTTAAAAATAGAATGAAATCAAGTATTACAAAAGCCAATAATGGAATAACTATAAAATTAATTTATGGCAAAGTGTAATTGGCAATGGTAGACTTAGGGTTTAGAAGTATTTATTTCTAAAAAAAGAGACTGAGACTATTTTCCAGTTAATAACTAGATTAATTAAAAAAGCTAGTCTTTATGATAAGTGCATGGTTAATCAGAAAAAGTATTTTTTATCAGCACCCGCTTGTAGACTAGGCTTTACTGAGTTGATTAAAAGCTAAATGGTTGCCTAGAGAGAAACAGTAAGCTATGCATAAATGGTGATAAGGAGTACATAAAATTTAAGACTAAAGCCGCATGTTTTTTTAGCGGTATCTCATTTATTATAGAGCCTAAGGGCATAATTGGAAGGACGATGATAGATGGCTAATGATGTTTCATACGGTTTGACGACGCAGGAAGTAAATCTGCGAATACAAAATGGGCAAGTAAATAAAGTGAAAAAAAATACATCTCGTTCTTATAAAACGATTTTCTTTTCAAATATATTTACTTTTTTTAATATAGTTAATACAATGCTTTTTTTCCTCGTTTTTCTTACAGGTTCTTATCAAAATGGCCTGTTTGTATTTGTGGTGCTGAGCAATGTTGTTATCAATCTGTTTCAGGAAATTCGGGCAAAACGGACATTGGATAAGCTGGCCCTTATAAAAGTGTCTACTGCCCAAGTCTATCGAGACAATAGATTACAGACAATCTCCATCAATCAACTAGTGATAGATGACTATCTTTTTCTTGAAAACGGAGATCAAATACCAACGGATGCCAGAATTTTTGAGGGAACGCTAGAAGTGAATGAATCGTTGCTGACTGGCGAGGCGGATAGTGTTTACAAAGAGAAAAATGCTGAGCTGTTTTCCGGCAGCTTTGTGACATCTGGTAGTGCTGTATGTCAGGTAATTCGTGTCGGTGAAGATAATTATATTCAAAAAATCACTAAAGAAGCAAAAACAATCAAAAAGAAAACCTATCTCATTCAAGGCGGATTAAACAAAATAATCAAATGGGTCAGCATGCTGCTGATTCCGTTATGTAGCTTGCTTTTTTTGAAACAGTATTTTTTTTCACATGCTACGGTAGACTATGCGATTTTGCATACTGTTGCGGCAGCTGTAGGTATGTTTCCAGAGGGGCTCTTCTTGTTAACGAGTGTCACCTTAACGATTAGTGCTGTTTATCTTGCCAGAAAAAAGGTGCTCGTACAAGAGCTTAACTGTATCGATGCATTGGCACGAGTGGATGTTCTTTGTTTAGATAAGACTGGTACGATTACCGAAGGTAAAATGACAGTGGAAGAAATGGTTTCGTTTGAGTCTGAAGAAGCAGTCCATGAAATTATGGGAAATATGATGACTTATTTACCTGATAAAAATCCAACAGCTGTAGCGTTACGAGAGTTTTTCTCAGCAAAGAACACTTTTGAATCAATGGCCGTCACTCCTTTTTCATCCGAGCGTAAATTTAGTACAGTTACCTTTAAAGAACAAGGAACCTATTATCTGGGGGCGGCTTCGTTTCTATTTTTACATGGTCATGAAGAGCTGCTGAGTCAGGAAAGAAGCTATGCGGAAGAAGGCTATCGTGTAATTGTTTTAGGACACAGCTCTACGGCATTTGAAAATAATCAGCTGCCTGAGGATATGACTGCTGTTGCTCTTTTTCTTCTATCAGATACAATTCGCGAAAATGCGAAAGAAATTCTTAGCTACTTTGATAACCAAGAGGTGCAGTGTAAAATTATCTCAGGTGATGACCCAGTTACCGTTTCTCAAATTGCTAAGAGAGTGGACTTACCTGGAGCGGATGCCTATGTAGATGTTTCGGCTATCTCCTCTAAAGAAGAATTGAAAACAGCTGTAGAGAAATATCAGATTTTCGGGCGAGTGTCCCCGCAGCAGAAAAAGGAAATGATTATCCTGTTAAAAGAATTAGGGCATACAGTAGCAATGACTGGCGACGGTGTGAATGATGTTTTGGCTTTAAAGGAAGCAGATTGTTCTATTGCAATGGCTTCAGGAGTGGATGCAGCAAGGCAGACCTCAAACCTAGTCTTATTGGAAAATCAATTTGAAGCAATGCCTGCAGTGATGGATGAAGGCCGGCGGGTGATTAACAATATCACACGTTCGGGCTCCTTAGTTTTAGTTCAAGTACTCTATTCTATTTTAATTACAATGGGTACCCTATTGATTGGGTCGGTTTATCCTTTTGAGCCGATTCAGTTAACAATCATAAATGCCTGCTTTGTGGGAATTCCAACCTTTTTTCTTAACCTTGAAGCAGATTTCAACAAAGTACGAGTTAAGTTTTTGGAAGAGATATTCACAAAAGCCTTTCCCCCAGCCTGTACGATTGCGTTGGGTACATTGTTAATTATTAATATTGGGCATTTCTTAGGAAGTAGTGGTCAGGCGTTGGCACTGATGTGCATGATTTTTACTGCATGGAACTACAGAGTTGTTCAGAAAAAAATTTATCCGCCGGTTAATAATTATCGAACGGCAATATTCCTGTGCACCCAGTTCGTTTTCTTTGCGGCATTGATTGCAGGCAAAGAGATATTTAATATAGGAGCTGCCACATTTATAAATCTTGTTTTACTGGTTGCTCTTTTAAATTATACAGCCTTTTTCCAGCGTATATTTGAGGGTCTCACTAGTAAAATACACAAGTATCTTTTACTGCGAGGAAAAGATTTGCAGAAATAGAAAAAAGTAGGATAGTCTTGTTAATGAGATGACTATTGTATCTTCAGAAGAAGGATTTGAACATCATTTTTTATTTATAAGTAATGAAAATAATTGCTCTTAATCTATCTAGAGCTGCAGCGATATGAAAAAACGCAGGAATAGAATGAATATTCTCTTGAAAACAAGAGGATATTGCTTCTCTTTCTGCGGTTTTTATTATGGAAGGAGTAGCTATTTTCTACTAATTTTTTTATGAAATCAATTAGTCTTTCAGGCCTGCTGTATAAAGCAGCGTACTATTTTCTAGCACGTAATGCGGATAAAATTGACACAGTATCGACGACCTCTTGAAGTATGGCTCCAATTAGAGCAGGAATTATGCCTGTACTTGCGACCAGCATCAAAATAATACAAATAATCAAGCCAATTAAAACAGACTGGCGGGCAATTTTCATCGTGTTTTGTGATAAGCGGACAGCCTCTGATACTCGGGTTAAGTCATCCTTTAGGATAACTGCATCTGCACTTTCGCTAGCGGCGGTTGAGCCATGGGCCCCCATAGCAATACCAATATCTGCTATTGCTAAAGCAGGCGCATCGTTTACTCCGTCGCCTACCATAATGATTGGGCGCTCAGTTTGGGATACATTCTTGAGCACTTGAATTTTTTCTTCCGGCAAACAGTTGGCATGGATCTCAGAAATGCCTACTTGATCAGCAATTTGCTTGGCAATGGACAACTGATCGCCAGTTAGCATAATTGTTTTTACAACACCTAATTTTGAAAGCTGTGCAACAGTCTGCTTAGATTCCGGACGGACAATATCTTTAAAGGCGATATACCCAACGTACTGCTCATTTAATGAAATATAGACTATGGTCTGTTCTGATGCTATTCCTGTTTCTCGACCGGCAAAATGATTTTTTCCAACTCGGATGGAAATACCAGCAACAACTGCTTGAATTCCCATACCAGTTACTTCTTCTAAATTCTTTACAGGCATTAGTGCTATATTTTTTTCCTTTGCATAGGCAATCAGAGAACGAGCCAAAATATGAGTAGATTCCTGCTCAGTACTGGCAGCATACTGCAGCAGCTCTTTTTGAGAATACTCGGGTTGTTCAACATGAACTTCAGCAACGGATAATCTGCCTTCGGTCAATGTTCCAGTTTTATCAAAAGCGATGCTCTTTGCTGATGCTAATTTTTCGATAGTCGTACCCGTTTTTACCACGATACCATTCTTGCTGGAACGGCTCATACCTGCAACTAGAGCAACTGGTGCTGCTAAAATCAATGGGCAAGGAGAGGCGACGACTAAGACTTCTGCAAAGCGAACGGGGTCTTTAGAGAGGAACCAGGCTACTCCACCGATGACATAAGAAATTAAAGTGAAAGGCACGGCGTAGCGGTCTGCCAGTCTGACAAAGTGAGCCGGCTTAGCTTCAGACTCTTTGACCAGCTTTACTAAGGTCTGATATTGACTATCGGTGGCTTCTCGTACGACTTTGACATGAATTGCGGCATCACCGTTAATCGAGCCGGACATAAGTAAATCGTGAACCTTCTTTTCAATAGGCTTTGATTCACCCGTTAACGAAGATTCATCCACCGTTGTTTCACCGGTAACTATTTTCCCATCAACGGGAACAATCTCACCAGGCTTAACTAAAAGTAAGTCATTGATACGTACGGCCTCAACTGGGACATCTTCGATAGCTTCATTGATTAGTCTATGAGCTGTTTGTGGGGAATTATCCAACAGTGATTTCAGTTCACGCCCTGCCTGTCGGCTAGCATAATCTTCTAGGCTGTCTCCACCTGTCAGCATGATTAAGACCATCAAACTTGCCCAATATTCTCCTACCAGCAGGGTAGCTACAATTGCAGTAATAGCCAAAATATCTATCCCGTATTTGCCGGACTTCAAGGTTTCAATCATGCCAATTAGCATTGAAACAGTAGTAATACCGCCGACAACAACAATCAGCCAGAAAGCAATTGCAGGCTGATGCAGAACGAATTCTGCAAAAAGAGAAATAATACCGACTAAAGCAACGAGAATCAGCTTTTTCAAATTACTCATATTTTCACCCCATCATTTTTATATGTATTAAAAACAGTTCTTCATTATTTGGAAAAGCAGCTAATCGGTTTGAAGTCGTAGATTACTACAAGAAATTAAGAAAAAGCTAAAGCTATCCAGACCAAATATTCCTACAGAAGAGCTATCTTCAAGCTCAGCATACCACTAAGTATCAATGAATAAAAATGGGAGTATTTAAATGATAAAGAGAATCATTAACACCTTTTTCTAATTAAGAATGTAGACTTGAAAACGGCGTTCTTCGATAAAAAAAAGCTTAGTTGTGTACTCTGCTTATAGTAAAAAAGTAATGATGTATATCTGAAATGGAGACGGGCTTGTACATAAAATATAAAAAAGCAATTTAAAATCTTTTTAACGAAAGCGGGATTGTCTATCGCTATTAAATTTATGTTATTATGTTAAAAATCTAAAAAATATTTTTATGATAATTAACTATTTTTAAAAATCTATATGTTAGAATAAAATTATACCATTAGTCTAGAATGTGACAATGATAATAGATGAACAGCTCTTCTTAAAAAGGAATGGATAAAGGAAAATCTGTCGAATTAGTAGATAACATTTACCGAGCGTGGGTTTGGTTGAAAGCAAAATAGAGGTGAAAAAATGAGAATTTATGTTGAAACAAATGGAAAGAGGACTTCTTTTGGATATAGAGAATTAGCTGAAAAAATGTGGTTTAAAGAAAAAAAGGTAAAGAGCTTGAAATATCCCATGCTGGAAATGATGAAAGTTTGCAGAATGAATTTAAATTGGCTGTATCTCTCGATAAATGGCTTAATGATGGAAAGTGGAGTGAAGTCAAAACTAAAATTTATTTTGAATACATTGAAATAAATCCTTTAAAAGATAGCAATATCATTGAATTTGTTTTCACACATATTAAACTTATGACTGTAGATAAGCGGGCGATGTATATTGTTGTCCTAGAGCTGGCTAAAGAATTAGGTGGCAGAATCAGTGAAGATGAGATGAGAACTTGGCGGTCAGTTGCTGAGTTTGAGAAAAAGCATAAATCGATACTTTCTCTAACCTTTGAGGAAGCGAATGAGCGTAGTTTAAAGGAAGCACCCCTTAAATAGAGTAAGGAGTGACGGAAATGGGAATAGCATTTTTTAAACAAGGTGAAGATGGCAAGATGTGATTTCAATCAGATTTTTCAGTTTTAGATGAAAATTTTGTGGAATTAGTCTATCAAAGCACGCATTTGTTTAGCAATGATATTGAGAAATTATTTGAATTAGATCCTTATGGTGATACTGTGTTAAGTGTACCAAAGCAAAAAATTCTCTTGCCAATTTTGATGGAAATCAAAGAAAAACAAGTTTTATTGAATTACAAAGATGAGGATGACCCTGGCTTAGATAAAACAATTCAGTTTTTAAATGACACGATTAAAAATGGCAATATTGTCGTCGCTAATGGAGATTAGGATGTATTTACGTTTATAGCAGAGAGGAGCTATTATTGATGAAACATGTTGTGATATGGGTTGCTGACTGGCAAATGCAATGTTGTGGTAATCCATTTTGCCTGAATGAGATTGTCAACTGGACAGTAGTAAATTGGACAAATGATAATTCTACAATTCTAGATAATTTTAATATTGACTATTATTTGGAGAATCATTTAGATGAGTTGGAGAAATATGAGGAGATAAGAGGAGAAATAGTTTCAATTGATAAGACTTATCTAACTTATCAAATAGATGAAAAAAGAAATGTATATGTACCAATAGATATTTTATTTGAAGGAACTTCAAATAAAGTGACGGGATACGAAAAAAATAAAAAAAATTATGATTTTGCTGGTTATTTGGTAAAACTCCAAGTGGAGTAATTTTGCTTTATGGTTATCCATTGAGATACAAAAGAAAAGAGCTCATAATTGTTTTTTAAATAAACAGAAACGGAAAAAATTAAAACGAGTCTGGACTCAGTATTTACGGTCCAGACTCGTCTTTTACTCTCAAAACAACAATCAAACTAAGAATCAAATGAGATCGTCATTTTTGAAGTGTATAACAATCAAGGGCATATCCGCAACACTGAAACACAAGACGTACCTAGCCTTACGGGAAACAACAAGAGCTGCTGGAAACTTCATTGACATTGGAAGAAAAGCAGTTAATAGCTATATTATTTGCAGAGTAGCTTTCTTCATTTAAAATTCCCAAATAATGAATATAGAATGATTCTGGAAAGTTTAGTTTAGTGTTATTTATCTTGAGTTTGGTAGTGTCTTAAAAATGAGTTTGTTAGGATAAAATAGAGGTGGGACCATAGTCAGAAGAAAATCTGATTATGGTCCCATCTCTTCAAGTCTTAATGCCACAGAAGTTTGGAAATCTGAAAAAGCCTAAATAACTCAAATATCTATATTTAAATTGTGTTTAAGGTATTGACCTAGGCTCATTTAATCATGATATACTAAATAAGTACCATTTATAGACAAATTTTTAGGAGGAATGAGAAATGAAAAAGAATTGTTGGCTAGGTTTATTTTGTGTTGTCATAGGGTTATTTCTGCAGCCAATTGTTGGACAAGCAGGAAGCAATCAGTCGTCAGATATTGTGTACAACGATGGACGGGTGGTCCCTACAGATTATCTGATGGAATATGAAAAGAAAATTCCTTTAGAAACCTTCCCGTCAGAAGGGAATTGGCCTGTTCAAAAGTCTCCACGTCAGATTTTTGGAGAGGATGATCGTGTAGTTGTTGAGGATGTAACACAGTCCTCGTACAGAAAAATTGTTTTTTTGGAAATTAAATTTCCTAAGGCATCTGCTGAAGGAACAGGATTTTTAGTATCCGCTGACACTGTTTTAACTGCGGGGCATTGCTTATATGCACCTGACCTTGGCGGCTGGGCGCAATCAGTTAATGTATATCTGATTGAGGAAGGAACAGAGAACAACCTCTATGATATGGGAAACTACAAAAAAGTGACATCAACTACTTTTATGGTTCCCAGAGGGCGGCTGGAATACTACACACCAAATTATGATATGGGAGCGATTAAGCTGTCAGAGCCAGCCGGAGAGAAAAATGGCTGGTTTGGTTTGACTCAGGAATTACCTGCCCCATATACATTAAGCGGATATCATTCAGATGGAAAAGGTAAAATGCTGACCCAAACGGTAGGTACCCTTGTGAAAGAATCCAAAGATACAATTGACTATATTTTAGATTCAAAACCAGTTTCTAGCGGTGGACCAATTTATAATCCAAATAATCAACAAGCAATGGCGATTAATGTGCAGGAATATACAACTAAAAATACTGGTGCTCGATTTAACACGTATCATTCAAACGGTATAATGAGCTACGCCTTTGCTCATTATAGTGCCTTTGGGACGCCAGTTTCGGTGGAAGAAATCAGCATAACTCCAGAAGTGCTGCAAGTAGGTGTTGGTGAAACCGAGAAAATGGCAGTTTCTATTACACCAACAAATGCAACGAATAAGTATGTTAAGCTAAGTAGCTCAGAACCAAGTGTAGCTAGTGTGAGTGATAACTCGTTAAATGTTGGACAGAATGAATCGAGAAATATACTTGTCTCAGGCCATCAACCGGGAACAACAGTTATTACTGCTGAATCGGAAGATGGACAACGAATCGGTCAAGCAACAGTGACTGTTGTTCCGGCTATTCCAGTTGAACAAATTAGCTTTGTCCCTGAAAAAATTCAGGTTTATGCAGGAGAACCAACTCCGCTGACTCCAGTTGTAACTCCGGAAAACGCTACTGATAAAGTATTTATTTGGTCAGTTTCAGACAGTTCTTACGGCACGATAGACCAGAATGGGGTGTATACTGGACACCGATTAGGAAGAAATATAATTACCGTTAAAGTAGGGCAAGGTGTAAATCAGAAGAGTGCGGTTTGTGAGGTTAATACAGTTGACCCAGCTGTAACAGGAGTGAAAATTACTCCTGAGAAAAAAGAATTATTTGAAGGAGAAAGTCAGCAGTTGACAGCAGTTGTAATCCCTGATTTTGCCAAAAATAAAACGGTAGCTTGGAGCAGCTCTAATCCTAAAATCGTCGAAGTCAGTGCGGATGGAACCGTAAAGGGAATCAAAGCTGGGACAGCAACTATTACAGCGACAACAGAAGATGGCGGGAAACAAGCGACCAGTACGATAACAGTGAATAAAGTAATTCCAGTAAAAAGTGTGAAACTTGAAATCTCAAATAAAACAATGATTGTTGGAACGGAACAGCGTGCATTTTCAACTGTATCACCTAGCAATGCTTCCAATCCTGAAATAACCTATACAAGTTCAGATTCAGCTGTCGCTGAAATTGATAAGTATGGGAGGATAACAGCGAAAAAATCAGGAAAAACGACAATTACTGTGCTTACAATGGATGGAAATAAAAAGGCAGCGGCTGTCATTACCGTAAAAGAAGAACGTCCAGTGACAGGTATTAAGCTGACTATAGCAAATAAGACGATGATTGTTGGGACAGAACAACAGCTTATCCCCACACTCACACCAGTAAATGCCTCGAATCAGCGAGTGAGCTGGATGAGCTCAAATTCAGAAGTTGCTACAATCTCAGAAACTGGTCTTGTACAAGCTAAAAATTCAGGAAAAACAACTATTACTGTTTTGACAGAAGATGGAGCGAAAAAAATATCGAGTGTAATTACTGTTCAAGAGGAAATACCAGTAAAAAGCGTGAAATTGAGCATTCCCTCAAAAACGATTATGGTTGGTGAACAGCAGCAAATCACATCTGTATTTACACCGCAAAATGCTTCTAATAAAAAAGGAACTTGGACAAGCTCTAATTCAGCAGTCGCCACTGTTTCTGAAAATGGAGAAGTAGCAGGAATCAAAGCTGGAAGAGCTACGATTACCTTTATTTCAAAAGATGGCGGAAAGAAAGTAACTGTTGCTTTAACTATTAAATAATGTAATTAGAAGAGCAAAACTACCTCTTACGGGTGGTTTTGCTTTTTGTACAGCAAATAAGATCTGTAAGTTCATTTTAAGCGTTTTTTATTTGACAGAGCTGTACTTCAACATTACAAAAGATAAGTAAGAAGCGGTGCAAAGAGTTCAGGAGAGCATGAAAGTTGAAGATATCTATCAAGCTTAAGGTCTAATTTAGAGACTAATTTTGATTTAGAAAACAATTATATGAATAAGATAATAGGCTTTACAAATGGACATCACACTATAGTCAAAATTAAGGAGTAAGCGTTAAGTGAAAATCGTATTAAAGGTTAGTTCAGTATTATTAATATTAAACGCAGCATTGATAGTAATACCCTGTGCATTAACTGTAGTACTAACAGGTGATTTTTTAGCATGGGGTTGGGTATTACCAATATTTGGTATAATGATATCTCCAGTAATATGTATTTTATTTTTTGTTTCATTGTATCTTTATAGTAGAAGCAAACGAATTGTGAAAAGGAAGAATGAGAGCTTCGGACTCGATTAATTAAATCTATTACGAAATAAATAGAAAAGAACCAGTTATAGGATAAGTGAATCTTCTTATAACTGGTTCTTCAATGTGATTCATACTACGTGTGTCTCATTCATTTTTTTATTAATAAATGTCAGCTGCAGCGAGAAAGTAACCAGCTAAACTACTAAAAAAACGAATAAGAGAAAGGATTTTGGAAATCAGATTCCTCCTTATTTCGAAGAGATGGCTTTCAAAATACTACTTATTTGGTTTTAGAGGATGGAGACATATGGATGCCACATTCTCTTTTTTGATTTTGCTATTAGATTAGAATAGTTTGAAATATAAATAAACTTAAGCTGTTTTTCTTCTAAACTTCACTCCATTTTTTAAAGGGAATAATCTCCACATGATGAATAGCCTCATAAGGAATACTTGTTGTATCTATATATAATCCCAGTTCATCAAAGCCGCTGATTATTCCAGTGATATCTTCAAAATAATTATTTTCTGTATCCCGCATGTCCAGTTGAACCGCAATAGTTTGCTGATATTTGTAAGCAGCAGCCAGAATTTCCTGAATTTCAGTTTCAGTCATAGTCGGCTTTCTTTTGATTATGTGCTGTTCTTTCTGCTGCTCTTTTGCAAGCTCAGCTGTATGTTCTGAAAGATACATTCCCTGCCATTTCAGCATTCCCCGATCTTTGTATTCTTGAAAATAAAAGGCGTTTAAATCAGTATTTTTTGGCATCGTATTCACTCCTTAAACCATCCATCCCACCAGCATGACCGCCAATCAGTGAAGCCCGACTAACAGCGGTTCCTCCTGACAGCAGTGAGTTTGCATGCAGAATAGCGGTAAATCCATATTTTTTTCGGATAGCATCAATCAAATTATCTAATTTGTGGTCATTGACCGGAGCTTGGGGATTATGGAACAGATCCAGTTGAATTGCATTAGTGTAAGTTAACTTTGAGAAAGAAACACCAATACGGCGTACTTCAATTCCAGTCCAATGCTCCCTGAAAATTTCTAAAATATATTCCTTCAAAAGCTTGGAACGGTTGGTTGCGGGAATTTTCATCTGATGGTGAAAGCCTTTGTTTCCTTGTTTTCTGTACCAGCTGGAGTAGCCTATGTAAAGCGCCACACATTGAGTCTGAGCGTCCTGCTGCCGCAGTCTTGCTGCAACCTGATCGGTCAGTTCCTGTAAAACCGTTTCTATTTCACGTTGAAAGCGGTAGTCTCTAGGCAGAATCTGATTATTATTAAGAGATTTTTCTTCAGGGATATAAGAATCGGCTAATCTAGTCCGGTCAATCCCCCAAGCATGAGCATAAAGCTGAAGTCCAATGACACCAAATTCATCCTTTAAGGCATACTCGTTTGTATGAGCCAGCTCATAAACTGAGTGGACATTCAGCTTTTCTAAGCGTTTTGCGGTTCGGCTGTTAATCCCCCACATTTCTGTCAGCGATTTGATTTTCCAAAGCGTTTCAGGGACTTGCTCATAGCGCCATTCAGCGATATAGGAATCATTATGTTTTGCCGCAACATCCATCGCCACTTTGGCCAGCAGCGGATTATCGCCGACACCAATAGTAACGGCTAAGCCAGTTTCTTTTTTTATGTGGGCCATAATTGTTTCAGCCAGTTCATAGGCGTTTTTTCCAAACAGCTTTTTACTGGCTGTAATATCAAGAAAGGATTCGTCGATGGAGTAGGCGTGAATGTCTTCAGTTGCGACATATTGTTTGTATATGTTGTTAATCTTCATATTTTCATCGATATAAAACTGCATTCTAGGAGGCACAATTCGTAGCTCTGGATGATCAGGTAAATCCCATTTTCGCATAACATTTGAGAGCCCCAGCTTTTCCTTTGCCATTGGTGAGGCAGAGAGAATCAAACCGCCGGCATTTTCAGCATTACTCATCACCACCAGCATCGCTTTTAATGGGTCTAAGCCCAGCTGAACGCATTCAACAGAAGCATAGAAGGACTTTACATCAATACATAAAATATCCCTGCGGGGCTCTTTACTATAGTCAAACCTCATGGTAATCCATCCTCTCCGTAAATAGTTCATCTCCATTATACGAACGTACGTTCCTTTTGTCTAGCATAAGATAATTAGCAGAAAGTGTGGATAGATTTTTTTAAAGTGACCGTAAGTCTGTTTATTATTAAATGATATAATGAAAAGAATATAGGATTACTTTTGTTAGTTTTAATAGAGCAGTTAAATTTTTTGTTTTGGAGGGAACAATGGCGACATATAGAACGATGCGTGGAGTATATGATTATAATTCAATTTTTATTAATTCAGATGCTGAGCCAGAAGAAGTCTTATCAATAATCGCACATGAAGTTGTACATGAATATCTGACGATATTCACAAATTTGGGACAGTTGTGCTGGTTGTTTAATAATCTAGCTTATAATTCTCGAAAGTACTTGGATATATATGATTACATCTTTTCAAGAGTAAATAAAAATGAAGAACAGCTTTGTCTTATTTTTGAAATATCTGTACAATTGGCAAGAAGCAAATTTAAGGACAACTGCAAAATGCTGGATTCATTTGATGAAGCGATGCACAACACATTTAAAAAGAATTACACATTTTATAAGGAATTTCTTCAATCTTTAAATGAAGAGAATTATATTGAAGTTATCGTGTTTTTAAGAACTATTGTATTTTCTTCCATGACAACTAAACTACCTGATATCACATTGAAACATGTGGAGGGGAAAAAACAGATAATTCAGTATTTCGAAGGAAATGATATTAACCCAAAAAGAAAATTGAAGAAGATAATAAAATTTTGTAATGATAACATGATGAATTACGGTATTATAGGTTTGACTAAGGCTATAGAGGAAAAATTTAATACTGATAATGCTTTACCCAATAGAATATTTAGTGTAAATCTTAAATCAGATACAATAAAAATTGATTATCAAGCTAGAAATAATCCGGTTACCCGAGAGTTTAAACTGAACCGAGATGAAGGGAAGCTGCGGGAGGATATAGGTTGGTCGATCGCTATTGGGAGATTATTGCTGGCATTGTCAGAGGAACAAAAATTGTTTGAGTCAGAGGATGTATGGAATCGAATGCTGACATTTTCTGATGAAATAGTAAGTAGTTTTAAAGAGGTGAAAAAGAAAGACGAATTAATAGATTTCTATAAAGAAAGCAAACAGTTATCTTTTGTTATTCCTTACAACACAGCAATTATGGAGATAGACAATAGTAGCTATGCAAAATATGTTAATGTACTGGGAATAAAATTTGATTTAAATGGAAAAAGAATTAAAGATATGTCTAAATACTTATTCCAAAAATTATCTTTAGAGGAGTATCAGTTGATTTCTGGAAATAATAACACTGAGTTTATGGCGAACCATACGAATTTGCTTTTCAGACTTACTCCGTTTAATAACAATTTCCTATATATTAAGAAGTTGGTCAACATTATGAAAAGTGAGGAGTCCCAATGGATAAATATATTTATATACAACAATGAAGTTCAAATAGAGTCATTTCTAAAATCTGTAAAAAGACACTTTTCAGATATTACTTATCGATATACGTATGAACAAGTTTCTGTTCTTGAAATAACTTCTTTAAAAGTTATGTTCTTTTTAAATACAAAAAAAATCGATGTCAAAAAGACTGATAATCCTGAACCTCCAAAAAAAGAAATAAATGTTCTTGTATCAATTTTTGAAGAAATTATCCAAAGCAGACATGTTCTATTCAAGTATTTAGATGGTAAAAAGCTTACTTTAGACTAAGGGGCTTTAAGTGTATCTAATAGTAAAAGATAGGATAAAAACTAAATAGTTAAAAATGGAGCTGTGTGTCAAGTATACAGAGAGCAACAGTGGAGCTGTTGACTAGAATGAGTAACTCATTTCATTGATAAACACTCCATTCGTTGAATCAGTCTTTTAGAGAACTTTTTCAAGCTACTTTCCAAAGGAGAACTATGCTATTATCTCTTAGAAAGCGAGTGTGAAAAGGTGATAAATAAATACGAAGAGTTATTGGAGCAGTTGAAAACTGGTGAAATCAGTGAATTAAAAATAGGAAATGCTGAATTTTTTCTTTTCCGGGAAGCCTGGCTGAATAGAGAAGATCGAATGAATTTCGTTGGGGAAGCTCATCATGGCGGTGCTGCTACTTACTGCTATAACACAGAAACTGTAGAGCTGGAACAAGCAGAGTGAATATACAAATATTAAAGAAAAGCCGTAAAAGAGTAGCAATAGTCACTCTTTTACGGCTTTTTCACTGTTGATATTTCTAAAAAGCAGTTCAATTAAGCAATACTTTTCAATGGCTTTGAGACGAATTCACGAATAAAAGAGTTGGGATTTCTGACAATGAATTTTTCAATCACAAGCTGCTGCCGGCTATTGTAATGACCAAATACTGAAAGCTCAAAGTGGTTATTTTCAAGAAATAACATCAGATTAGCTAAATCTCTTTTGGCCACTAAACAATTAATATCTTCTCCTTTAGTATGTAGGGTAAAGCGGACAAGCATATTTGGAAAAGCTGAAATTAGCCGAATCTTGTCTGCTGTTCCTACGTAGCTTCTTTCATTCATGACAGTCTCCTCGCTTTCTATAAATAGAAGTATTTATCTATAATCATTATACGAACGTTTGTTCTGTTTGTCTAGAATAAGATAATTTTCAGAAAGTAAAAAGTAGGTGATTGATATAGTTTAAAGTAGCAATAATAAACAGATAATTGAAATCGTGGCGGAAAGAATTATTAATGGTCTCTTTAGCTGATTAGACTTACATAAAATTAAAACTTACGGTATAATTAATAATGATAATCATTATCATTTGAGGAGAGGAGTGCAAAAAGATGTTTGTTCAAACCGTTGCATTTATCATAAAAAAAGAAGGTAAAGAAACCTTCGAGAATAAAACAAAGAAAGATGTTGCCTCAATGCAGGCATGGGAGAACTGTCTCTCCAGTGAGTGCTGGTATGCGGAAACAAAGGATACCTGTGAGTTCACATTAGTTTCAAAATGGCAGGATAAGAAGGATTTTCAAGCCTGGTTAAAGCGGCCTGAACATTTGGAAAAGCATCGGGCTGCTCATAAGAATAAAGAGAGCAGACCAGAGATTGTTTTAGATAAAATCAGAAAAAGCTACACGGTGTTTGCCTAATCCAGCAAAAGAGTTTCTCTATAGAAATATAATGCAGGAAAAAATCATGCTAAAACGAATAGACGCCTCAAAAGCTGTTTTTAGCAACAGTTTTTGAGACGTCTATTTTTAGTATGAGCAAAATTAGTTTTTACCTGTAAAGAAAGAAACGACAATAACAACAATTGCTGCACCCAGTATGGAAGGTACTAATGCCATTCCTGCTAAACTAGGACCCCAGTCTCCAAATAAGGCTTGACCAACTGAAGAACCAATCAAGCCGGCGATAATATTAAAAATACATCCGCTGGGTCTATCCTTGCTTGTTACTGATCCGGCAATCGAACCGATAATTGCTCCAACGATTAATGTCCATAACCAACTCATAATATCCCTCCTAACAATTAATTCTATTACATGATAACATAATATAATAGAAATCTAATCCGACGGAGGACTGATTTCAGTTCAATCGTTTTAGAAAAAATATAGCGGAGTGAAAAATATGCTGACAAAACAAGAAGAAAAAATTAGTAAGACAATTTCATATGCCTTGAGACACAAGCCGGAAGAGTTTGACCTGATTTTAGATGAAGAAGGTTATGTAGCAGTGAAGAGGTTTATTGAAAAGATGAATTGCAAGGAAAATCTTGGGTTGACAGAGGAGCTGTTACTGTCTCTTTTAGCAAGAAGTGACAAAAAGCGCTGGGAAATCAAGGATGAAAAAATAAGAGCAATTTACGGGCATAGCATTAAGAAGAAAATTGAAAAGACAGCAGCTGTTCCGCCGCAGTTTCTCTATCACGGAACAGCCCACCGTTTTACAGCCTCGATTTTGGAGCAAGGATTGATTCCAAAAGAACGTCAGTATGTCCATCTGTCTTCAGATATAGCAACAGCAGTTACAGTAGGCAAACGAAGAGACCGTTCTCCTGTATTATTCAAAGTGAATGCAGAAGCAGCTTTTCAAGGAGGCATCAGATTTTACCGCGAACCGGAAGATATTTGGCTGAGTGATAGGATTCCAGCTGACTATTTACAAATCATAACAGAACAGAAATAGATAGAAAAACGCAGCAATTGAACAGGATATGTAGTGACCACAATGAGTCTGGGACAGGTACTGCAGCATCCAGTGAACTACTGCGTTTTTCTTTTAATTGTCAATGGAGGTTTCCTGAGGCTGATTTGGTTGAACAGCTAATGAGCTGTTTGTCAGGATAATACTTACAATTCCTAGTGAAATCAGCAAGGCAGCCATCCCATATTTTCCGATTGCCGGAGAAATCATTAAGGAAAGGGAGGCTAGAATTTTACCAGCTTGGAAAATAATCCCATTAAAGGCTACATAGGCTCCCCGTTTGGAATTATCAATAATTTCAGCCAGAATTGTTTGCCGTGTTGGAACATAGAACAGCTCTCCCAAAGAAAAAACAATCGTAGCAATGAATAATACCAGCAGTTGATTGGAAAATGCCGTAACTGCATAACCAAAGCTGAATAGAATAAAGCCAGTATACATAATCGGCTTTTGTGAACGTCCGCTGACCCAACTGGCGACAGGAGCTGTGAACAGGACGATCATAATCGTGTTGACTGCTGTCAACAGACTAAGAATTTTTACGCCGTCTAAAGTGATGCTGCCTAGAGAACCAAAGTGCAGCACCATTTGTTGTAGTTCTTCTGCCAATCGAACAGAAACATAGTTATTGCGTTGAAATTCCACTGTCATAATAGCAATACCGGCTAATGTAAACAACAAGAAGCGACGGTCAATAACGACGGTTTGATAGTTTTTAAAGACAGCAGTTAAGCCGACATTTTTTTCTTGATGAGTGGTTTTAGTCATGGTCTCAGAAAGCATTTTAATGGTTAAGCCAGTTGTAAAAAGAGAAAGCAGAACTAGGGCGGCCAACAAGTAAAATAGATGTGTTTGGAAAAACCAGCCGCCAACCATGACGCCAATCAGCACCGATAAATTATTAGCCCAATAGCTGATAGAGTACATAAATGCCCGGTTTTCCGGTGTACTGACATCAATCAGCATAGCATCAGCAGCAGGATTAATCATTCCCTGAGCAACGCTGACTGTCAGCATCATTAAAAAGGTGAGCCAGACCGAATGAAGGAGAGCGGAGTTTGCCAGCAGCATACCTAGATAAGCAGCAGTTTTTAGCCATTCGCCAAGAACCATTAGCTGTTTTCGTCCGAAAATGTCTGTCAAATGACCGCCGTAAATCCCAGCAGCAAATTGAACGATGACATTAACCGTTACTAAAATGCCTGCAATGCCGCTATTTAGTTCCTTTGTCAGATAAACAGCCATGAACGGAAAAACCATCGAACCGACTACTTTGCTGAGAAATTGAATCATAATGCGCGCTCTAATATTAGGGTGTAGGGATTTTAACATGAAATTACTCCTTTCATTGAAATTATCAAATGGTTTGATATGATTATAAAAGAGGTTTGTAGTATTAAAAAGGGATTAATTTTTAAAAACGTGTCCCCTTTTAGAATGGGAGTTGACGAGATGGATTTCATTTATTATCAGCTGCGTGCATTTTTTTTGAAACGGGAGAAGCAAAATAAAGTGACCTTTAAACTAGTGGAACTGACAGATTTATGGCTGTGTACTGCGAAGCAATGCAAACGGCGGCTAAAGCAGTGTGAAGCGCTGGGAAAGCTGACTTATGTTCCGGGAAGAGGTAGAGGAAATGGCTCAGAGTTGATTTTTAGGGCGCCGTTTCAGCAGGAAGTACAGGAGATTGTGGAACAGGCACTTGAAACAAATTCATTGGATGATGTGATAGAGCTCTTGGGAATGGACATTCCCAAGGCATGGTTTGATGAGGTTTTTCAGGAAATACAAGGACTATTTGGCGTACAGCAGGGCTCAAATGATCAGGACATTCTGCGTTACATACTTAGAAGACCAATCACCTCACTTGATCCTTTGAAAGTTGCTGTTTCAAGAGAATCGTTTCTCATTCATCAGCTGGGAGATACACTTCTTCAATATGAAGACGGAGCCCACAGCTTGCAGCCGGGGCTGGCTCATCATTGGCGGGTTTCCAAGGATTATTGTCAATGGACATTTTTTCTCCGAAAGGGAGTCCGTTTCCATCACGGCAGAATGCTTACAAGTGAGGATGTGAAATACACGCTGCTGCGGGCACGAAATCCTGAATCGGTTGTTTCTTGGCAACTGCAGAATATTAAAGATATATCCTGTGATAATGAGTATGTTGTAACCATTCATCTGAATAAAGGTGAACCTTTTTTTGGTCATTACTTGGCAATGGGAAATTTAGCTATCCTGCCGTATGATATTTCTTTTGATGAAAAGAGATGGGTTTCGACAGGTCCGTTTAAAATTAGAAATTATTCTGATCAGTCGTTAACATTAGAAGTATTTGAAGACTATTATGGTCTGCGTCCCTTAATGGATCGAATTGAATTTTGGGTTATTGAAAATCAGGAGCTGCCGGTAACGGTATTGACTGATGCAGAGTTTTCAAAAAAGGATGAGTATGTAGAGTACAGTAAAGAGAATGTTGGGGTAGAATTTCTGATGTTTAACTTCCAAAGCCAATCTGTGATTCAGCACCCAAAGTTTCGGGAAGCAATCTACCATCTGCTGGATGGAGTAGAAATGAAAAAAGAATTGGCGATTGGTATGTCGGCCTCAAGATTTCATCCAGAAAAATCTAAACCAGTGCCAAAAGAATGCTCAAAAGTTGCTGAGTTGTTGGAAGAAGCAGGTTATCAAGGGGAAGTATTGACCTTAGGTACCTTTAGTTATTTGGAAGCAAGAAAGAAAGCAGAGTGGCTGCAAAAGCGGGCTGCAGCCTACGGAATTCAGCTGGAGCTACGAAAAATGCCGATTTCAGGAACCTTTTACACTAAAGAATATGAAGAAGAAACAGATATGATGATGGCAGCAGACGTACCGATTGCTAATCAAGAATTGGCATTTTTAGATTTTTGTTCTAATCCGAATTTATTTTGTCAGCGTCTTTTTTCAAAAGCTATTCTATCAGTGCTTAATAAGAAAATTGAAAAAATGAAATTTAACGAAGATTATTCTAAACGGCAGTTGGTTTATGAGCAGATTGATCAGTGGCTGACAACAAATTATTTTCTTGTCTACATCTCTCATCCAGTAAAAAGGGAGCTAATTCATTCAACGATCAAACGTCAGGGGAAAGAATTTTTTAGTAATTTAGATTTACGAACAGTTTGGGCTGAAAGAGGAGACACAGTATAGCGATGGAACAGGGATGAAGATAATGATTTAAAAAATAAAAAATCCGGAAAAGCGGTAATATACATTACACACTTTTCCGGATTTTCTTTGAATAATCATTTATCTTACTCGGGTAAATTCCATAGTAGTTGAAATATCTAATATATTTCCTGATCTTAGAACATAATTTTTTAAAGAATCGCCTTCGGCATCCTCCTCATCTGCCGGGAAGAGCCATTCAAATTTGTACTCATCAGCTTCCTGAGCAGTTTTATCTTTAAACAGCTTAAAGGAGTCACTTGTATCGCTGACGGGGATAATATCATACGCACCGGCATCTAAGTCTTCACCAATAATAATTTCTCCGGAAAATTGACCAGTTTCTCCGACAGCCAAAGCAATTACAGTTGTGTCAACGCTGTCGGATTCTATAGGGGTGCTTGTTGTAGAAGTAGTCGTTTCAGATTTTGTAGAATCGGTAGAGCTTTCTCCGGTAATTTTCTTAATGACTTCATCTTTTGATCCATCAAAATCTTCTTCTGAAACACCAATTCGAATAGTCGCTCCCTTTTCAGCATAATAACCAGCTTTTTCTTTTCCAACCTGTTCATCACTAAAATAAGTTAAGTTTTTTTGAGCTAGGAGGGTGTTACACTCGCCTTTTTTGAGAAAATGCTTTTCTTCCTCAGCTTTTTCTTTGAAAGAAGCAGATACAAATTCTACCTTTAGTCCAAGTTCTTTAAAGGCAGCTTCAACTTCTTCGTAAGGCTTGAATAAAGTATCCGGCACTTTGATTTTATTTTCTAAAGATATTTCGGAAGAAACAGTTGTTTCTATGCTGCTGCTTTCCTTAACTGAATTTTCCGAGTTAGTTGAGGTGCATGCTGAAATAAGAATTGCAGAGGCCAATAGCCCCAACACTAATTTTTTATTTTTCATTTTTTTCTCCTTTTGAATAAAGATTATACTAACATTCATTTTCCAAGCTATATGTTTTCAGATAAAGGTTCCACCCCTAAGGGAATAGCCACTCTCAGCCAAAATTATCCAAAGATAAGTCCGATAGATAGATTAAACAAAGCCTGTCACAAGAAAAGTGACAGGAAGAATGCTGTCTTCGGTCAGTTCTTTTCTGGTAAAATGACCTGCTATCTGGAAATAATAAAGAAATAGGCCAGAGAGAGCAGCAGCGGTATGACCATAATGATACTGATGATTAAGGGAATTAATGGTAATGCATACCAGCCGTTGCCGAATTTTTTCTTTCGTTTTACTGTGGCCATTGCGCCAATTGAAAACAAGCTCAGAACAAAGGTGATGAGACCTGTCAAACCAACAATTAAAATTCCCCCAATTAATACTAAGGCAGCTACCATTAGTATTAAAAAAAACAATGCACCTACTGCCATATTTTTCAACTCCTTTGATGATTCTCATTTTTTAACCAACTTCACAACAACTTCACAACGGGCGGTTTGAGGAAACATATCTACAGATTGAAGATATTCAACATGGAAGGCCTTGACCAGCTGAACTAGGTCTCTGGCCAGTGTAGAAACATTGCATGAGACATAGACCATTTTTTTAGGAGGATACTGCAGAATTGCTTGAAGCAGCTTTGAATCCAAACCAGTGCGGGGCGGGTCAACAATAATTCCATCAGGTCTAAAGCCTTCTCCCAGCCATTTTGGCAGCAGCTCTTCTGCGGTGCCAACCTCATAGCGTGTATTTGATGCCCCTAGCTCAGCAGCATTTTTTCTAGCATCGTCAATAGCAGCTGGAATGGTGTCCATTCCCCGTACCCCTTTGGCCTGATGAGCTAAACTTAATCCAATCGTACCAACACCGCAATAAGCATCAACTACTGATTCATCTGGCTTTAAATCCAAAGCTTTCCGGGCTTCATCGTAAAGCTTTTCAGTCTGTTCTGGATTCAGCTGGAAAAAGGCTCTTGGAGACAAATCAAAAGATAACTCACTGATGCGTTCTCTAATGCTTTCTTTCCCCCATAGATGGATGGTCTGGTCGCCCATAATTAAAGAAGTTTTCTTATTCTGAACGTTCTGCATAATGGAAACTACTTCCGGCAGTTTAGCTTGAATATCATTAATTATTTTTTGCTTTTGCGGGAATTTTTGAGATTGGGTGATAAAAACAACTTGAACCTCGCCAGTTTGAACACCTATACGGACCATTAATGTGCGGAAAATACCGCTGTTTTTCCGTTCATCATAAATTGGCAGATGATAGTTATTCAGCAGTTCTACCAGCGTATTCATAACGTTGGTGACAGTCGTATCCTGAACCAAACAATTATCGATTGGAACCAATGTATGTGAGTCCGGCTGATACAACCCGGCCTCAACAGTACCATTATTTTCGCGAAGCTGAAACTGGGCTTTATTTCGATAATTCCATGGATCTTTCATACCGATTGTTTTCCGAAGCTCATAGTTTTGATAATTTGCTGGTTTGAATTTTGTTAGCGCCTGTTTCAGCAAATCTTTTTTGTAAACCAATTGGGCTTGATAATTTAAGTGCTGTAGCTGACAGCCGCCGCATTTTTCATAAACCGGGCAAGGCGGTGTTATTCTGTCAGGAGAAGGCTTACTGATTTTTGTTAGCTCTCCTTCAATAAATTTAGGACTTACTTTTGTAACCTTTATTGAAACCTGTTCCTGAGGCAGTGCGTTGGGAACAAAGACAATGGTACGCTTATAATAGCCGATTCCTTCGCCGTTAATCCCTAGCCGTTTTATTTTTAAAGGAATTGTTTGACCGATTTTTACTTGCTGATTATTCATGATGACTTCCTTTTATATCAGATTTTATTTTTATAGACAGCTTAATTTTAGCATAGATTTTCCGGTTTGGCTTCTTGATAATATATGGTATAGTAGAATGTATGTTCTGATAAGAGAGGTGGAAAGAAATGGAGAAGATTATAAAAATCACTAGAGAGAAATCTCAGTTCTATCTTGTCTGGCTGTCTTCAGGGGAAAAGCTCCGTGTTTCAGAGGACACACTAGTTCGTTATCGTCTACTGAAAGATCAGGAAATCTCGCCTGAGCAGATTGAAGAAATTAAAAATGCTGGTTCATATGATGTAGGCTTACAGCTGTCACTCCATTATCTCAGCTACCAGCTGCGGACAAAAAAAGAAATCAGAGATTATCTAAAGGATAAAGAAATTCCTCAGAGAGATAGAGAAAAAATTATTCACCAGCTGCAGGAGATGCAGCTGCTTGATGATTATGTATACAGTGAAAGCTATGTTCGAACCATAATGAAGACTTCAGATAAAGGACCTAAACAGGTAGAACAGCAGCTGAAGAAAAAAGGCGTAGAGGAAGAGGCAATTCTGCATGGCTTGTCTGTCTATACAGAGGTAGAACAGCGGACAATTGCTTCAAAAGCTGCGGAAAAGAGTATGCGGCGTTATCGGGACAAAAGCTTTAAGGACGCTGTACAGAAGACGAAGCTTCACCTGATTCAAAAAGGTTTTTCAAAGGATATTATCGAACAGGTCATGACCGAGTTAGCTTTTGAAAAGGATGAAGAGCAGGAAGCAGAGCAGCTACAAAAACAAGGAGATAAGCTGTGGGAAAAGCATCGTAATTTAGAGCCGAGGAAGCGCAGCCTGAAGCTAAAGCAGGCGCTCTATCAAAGAGGCTTCGATTTCGATTTGATTGCCCAGTTTGTCAGCGAGAAGGAACTGGAAAATGATGAAGAATAATCAACTGCTGGATACACCTGAGAAAATCCGGAGTTTTCAAATTGAATTTATTGAGTGGTATGAGAAGGAAAAGAGAAATCTGCCTTGGCGTATAAATCTGGATCCCTACCGTATCTGGATTTCAGAAATTATGCTGCAGCAGACGCGGGTAGATACAGTAATCGATTATTATTATCGGTTCATGGAGTGGTTTCCAACCATTAAAGCACTGGCTGAGGCTTCTGACGAAAGGCTTCTCAAAGCATGGGAAGGCTTAGGCTATTATTCCCGAGCTAGAAATCTAAAGGCGGCAGCTCAGCAGATTATAAGCGATTTTGAAGGAGAGATGCCAAAGTCAATTGAAGAAATCCGCGAGCTGAAGGGAATTGGTCCCTATACAGCTGGAGCTATCGGCAGTATTGCTTTTGGACTTCCCGAGCCGGCTATCGACGGGAATGTCATGCGGGTTGTCAGTCGGCTGTTTGAAATTGAGGCAGATATTGCGAAGGCATCCAGCCGCAAGCTATTTGATGAAGCAATGCGGCTGATTATTGATGAGCAGCGTCCAGGCGATTTCAATCAGGCGATGATGGACTTGGGCTCAGCCATTTGCACCCCAACTTCACCTAAATGTGAAGCCTGTCCTATCCAATCTTATTGTGCTGGCTATGCAAATGGGACGATGACCAGCTATCCAGTAAAATCAAAAAAAATGAAGCCTAAAGATGTTTATTATATCGGTACAATTATTGAAAATAAAAAGCAGGAATATTTAGTAGAACAACGCAGTGATAAAGGTCTGCTGGCTAATATGTGGCTTTTTCCGATTAAAGAAGTGACGAAGAAAGAATTTGAAGCCATGCAAAGGGACTGGGCTGAAGTGAATCAGCAGCTTGCACTGGATATTGATCAGGAGTCTTTAGTCGCTGAAGAGAGCAGCAGTCAGCTTTTAAACAGCTATGATCAGGTAGTTTGGCAGAAACGGTCTTTAGGAGAGGTAACTCATATCTTTAGTCATTTGAAATGGCATATTTTGGTCTTTTACGGTAGAGGTACTGAGAATCACCCGCTTGAGCCCCAGCAGGAATGGCTGTCAGCTGAACGCTTTTCAGAGTATGTCTTTCCAAAGCCTCAGCAAAAAATGGTTGAGCTGCTGAAAAAAGAATTTTCTTCAAAAAAATAATTATGTTATTTTTTATTTATAAAAGACATACAAATAATAAAAAAGAATACGAAAGCCTAGAAAAAAACCTTGGATATCCAAGATTTTTTTCTAGGCTTTCTCTTTTTATAATATCATAAAATGAGACAAATTAATAGACTATACATACTCGCCTTTCTATGGTATTAAGTATGTGCCATAAGGGAGGAAGAGCTATGAAGTATGATTTTAGTTTGTTATTTAATGGAGAAATGGAACAAGATTTAAAGCAAATCAATCAAGGCATTAAAAGGAATGAAATGATACTAACCACGCAGCAGCTTAAGGTTATACTGGCAAGCCGGGGAAAAGCGTTGCAGGATAGTCACCTGTTGGAGCTAGCCTTGGAAACACAAAAGTATCTGGCCGCTCATTTATCGGAATCAGCCTTTGTGACGCCTAACAACTATTTTTCTGACTTACTTGATTTGCAGGAACTGTTTTATTTTATACGTAGTGATACGGCTTTTTCATGGTCGGATCAGGATATTTTGGATAAAATGCTGACGGTATTTGAAAAATATGAAGGCTCAATTCCTCATATTCAAGGGTATTTTGAGGAATGGCTTGTAGCAGAAAAATTGACAGGAGGAAGTCTGAATGAACCAGTTGATGAATAATTTTCACTTTTCAGAATCGGACGTCCTGCTTCTGCTGAAACAGCTTTTATTGGAAAAAGTCAGTGGAACTTCTGTTGTACCAGTAGATGAAGCAGAGAATGTTTTGCTTTCACTATTATATACAATGAATCATGCAGAAGCCGGCAATCAGCAGTTGTCAGCAGCTGCTGCTTTTGAACAAGGAAAGCTGCAGTTGAAGAAACACTTAGCTAGAGCAGAAGGGCTTTATCAAGAGGTGCTTCAAACAAGGACGCCGCTTCCGGTAGAATCCTATCAGAATTTGTTACAGGATTTCAGTGAATTTTTTGTTAGCTATGATATGGAATACGGCGCACATCAGACTGGAGCGTTATGGATTGATTATCAGCTGGCCTTTCCTTTAGATGACCAACAGCTAAAGGGTGTGGACTTTGTGGAGGCTTTTCTAGCTGCGCTGTTATGGGAAAATAATTTCTGTAAAGCCTTTTCTGCTAGCTGTTTATTGGAGTTATTTCAAGCCTATGAACGACAGGTGAAGGTTGATTATCAAACGGATATAAATAATATTTATGAACGTGTTTTTTTTCAAGCGTTTGGCAAGCAGTTAATTGGTAGAGACTTCACAAATACGCTATTATTTTCTAATGCCGAAATTGATGAGCTTTTGGAAAAAGCTCATCAAATAAATCATCATCATCAGGAAAAGTTTTTCAAAGAAATGCTTTGTAGACTAGAGCTTTCGGATAGTGTTTATTATCGAAAAAGTCTGGGGAATTTTCTCTATAAGCTGGACAATAACACTGCAAAGGATCAGAAATCCTTGTTTATTTTAAAAAAAGAACCAGCTAGTCTCTTTATAGCAAATGAAGGCCTGTTAATGGAAAGCTTCACTGAGGTTGTCACTCAGGCAGCAGTATTGAAGAGTACAGATAAAGTTGCTTTTTTAATTGAAAGCTTCGTATCCATTTACGATTATCTGGATTTTTTTGAGCTGGAGCTTTTGTCTGAAAAGGAATATGAACTGCTGTTTAAAAGTTTACAACTGGAGATGATTGCTGTTTTAATCAAGTTTAGCGCACAAAGAGATGAGTGGGAGGAGATTGTAAAGCTGGAAGATTTCATGAGGCTGGAGTTTAAGGAGCCTTGGAAAATAGACTTTTACAACTATCTAAATTCTTTAAAGGCAGATACAAGAAAACGTGTGGATGACCACTTGAAGCAGCTTGAACTACCCTCTTTAGATTTTCAATGAGAAGTAAGAACTCTCCTGTATGCAAATGTAAAAATTATGCTATAATTAAGTGGATATCGATGTAATGAGAACCTGAATGAAAATATATTGAAAATTTCATTTAAGGGAAAGTTGGGGTACTATGAAGATTCCTAAAGAGGGAGAGTTTGTAACGATTCAGAGTTATAAACATGACGGTCATTTACATCGAACATGGCGAGATACTATGGTATTAAAAACAAGTGAGTATTCTTTGATTGGCGTGAACGATCACACTCTGGTGACAGAGTCTGACGGACGTCGCTGGGTTACTCGAGAACCAGCAATTGTTTATTTCCACAAAAAATACTGGTTCAACGTAATAGCAATGATCAGAGAAAAGGGGGTTTCTTATTATTGCAATCTTGCTTCACCGTATCTGTTAGATGATGAAGCATTGAAGTATATCGATTATGATTTGGATATCAAGGTCTTCCCTGATGGAGAGAAGCGTCTTCTTGATGTGGATGAGTATGAATTTCACAGTAAAATAATGAACTATCCAAGTGATATCGATTTTATTTTAAAAGAGAATGTTAAAATTCTTGTAGATTGGATTAATAATGAGCGTGGACCGTTTTCTGATGCCTATATTGATATCTGGTATCGGCGTTACCAGCAGCTGGCTAAAAAATAGTCGATGTAAATGGACTGTATGAATATAAAAGCCCCTGTACTTTCGTGTACAGGGGCTTTTATATTTGGCGAAGGGATACTATTTATGGCTGTAAAGTCAGTAACATCAAGGGAGAGACTGAGAGAAGAATTTGGCTAAGGCCTAGCTTCACGAGCAAGTTCTTTTCCACAATTAGCGTGAGAGCTGAACAAAATCGTTCTACTTTTCTCAGCTTGTGACTGACTGGCGATTCCCTTTTTTACTCCAACGGTTGTACTACTTAACTTCATTCGAATGTCTGTTTATAAAACATCATGACATTCCAAGAATAGGGATGCAGAGACTAATCAGGAAGGGCTTGATAGATGTCCCGTAGTTTGGCAGCAGCGGAGGCAACATGTGGTTCAACTGTTGCTTCCAGACTGGCAAACATTAGGGGCTTATCATGTTTTAAAAAGCTGAGGATTTGGTCATAATTCATCCAGCCTGTTCCTACAGGTACAATTTTGACTTGATTGTTTTCAATAATGAAATCTTTAAGATGAAAGCTAGCAATGTCGTCGCGAAGCTGGTTCAGCGCATTGTAGACAACTGCTTCCTGTTGCTGATGATTTTCGACAGAAATCAAGTTGGCACAGTCCATAATAATTTTCAGGTTTGGCGATTGAACTTCCTTTATCAATCTTAGTGCCAGCTCTGAAGTGTGCAGAGGATGATTAATCCCTGCTTCAACACCAACTGTTACACCAAACTTTTCTGCAAAGGCGGTTAACTCAATGACCGAATCACGAGCTAGCTGATAAGCTTCTTCAGTGAAGTTTTTAGTTGTATAGCCATCACCGACAGAGCCGGTTTCTGTTCCGACAACAGCCGCATGATAATCGTTAGCTAAAGTGATGTGGTGCTTAAAAATATCCAGTTCGCGGCGACGAAACTGCGGATCTGGCGAAGCCATATTGATATAGCAGCCTAAAACAGAAATTTTAATTCCCATGCGCTGTAGATAATCACTAATAAAGCTGGCGGTACCGCTGGAAATACTCCGTAAGTCTGGAGCAAATTCTGGAAAAGACTTTTTGACAGCCAGCTGGATATGGGACAGGTCATGTTTTAGTACCTTATCAGCCAGTTCTTCACGGGAATCGGCTGATAAGTCGTGGGCACGAATACCAAGGTTCAAAGGAATCATTGCTTTTCTCCTTTTTCTAATTTTTGTTAATGATGGCTAAGTCTTATCGAAGGCTCAGGTTATAGTTCTATTACTTTTATCAGTATACGAGTCAAGCGGTGCATCTATAAATGTTGAAAGCAGCGTGTGGATAGAAATAGAAAATTTCTGTTAAAAATTAAAATAGTGTTCAGCATTGGTATAGCTAATCGCCTGAACAAGGGTTCCTAAAGTTTTTTCATCAGCAGGAGCTTCGCCTCGTTCCACGATTTCACCAACGAACTCACAAAGGACACGGCGGAAGTATTCGTGGCGGGTATAGGATAAAAAGCTGCGTGAATCTGTCAGCATACCAACAAAATTATGGAGAACACTGCCGTCAGCTAACTGTGTAAGCTGTTCCCGCATCCCAGCACGGGTATCATTAAACCACCAGCCGGAACCTAGCTGTAGCTTGCCGGCAACTTCTTTTTGGAAGCAGCCCAGTAGAGCAACCAAGGCTGGATAATCATTTGGATTCAGCGAGTAGAGAATGGTTTTTGGCAGCTGATTGCTGCTTTCGGCTCGATTTAAAAGCTGCTGCAGCGGAATTGTAATGGATAAATCATTGATGCCGTCGTAACCAGTGTCGGGTCCTAGCTGTGCCAGCATCCTCTGGTTGCAGTTTCGGTAAGCATGAATGTGAAGCTGCATAGTCCATCCGTATTGATGGTAAAAATGAATCAGTCGAATGAGAGTTTCTGTGCGGTAGCTGTGAAGCTCTGTCTCTGTCAGAGGTAAACCGCGCAGCCCTTTTTGAAAAATTGCTTCCAGTGTATCGCTGTCCGCTTCTTCATAGAGAAGAATATCAAGGGCATGGTCAGAGAGACGTCCGCCCAGTTTGTGAAAGAAATCAATACGGCTGCCAAGAGCGGCAATCAGTTCTTCATAGGTAGTTACCGGCATTTCACTGGATTCTGATAAGCGGTGAATCCACTGATTAAAGCCGGTATGATGAATATTCAATGCTTTATCCGGGCGAAACGAGGGCAGGACTTTGAAATGAGACTCTTCATCAGCCAAAAGCTTATGATAAGCTAAATCATCGCTGGGATCATCTGTTGTACAAACCACTTTTACGTTTGAACGACGAATGATTTCTCGGCGTTTAAATGCAGTTGTTTTTAGTTTTTCATTTACAAGAGTCCAGATTGTCTCAGCATTTTCCGGAGTAACAAGAAGGTCAATGTCAAAAAAACGCTTCAGTTCTAAATGAGTCCATGTGTATAAAGGATTTCCGATTAGCTTCGGTACAGTTTCACACCAAACCATAAACTTATCATAATCGGACGCTTCTCCAGTGATATGAGATTCCGGAACTCCACAGGCGCGCATCAGCCGCCATTTATAGTGATCGCCGGAAAGCCAAGCTTCAGTGATATTCGTGAAGTTTTGATTTTCATAGATTTCCTTAGGTTCCAAGTGACAGTGGTAGTCGATAATCGGCATGGCTGCAGCATGCTCATGAAAGAGTTTTTTTGCCCAGTCAGTAGACAGTAAAAAATCATCATTTAAAAACATAGTGGTCAATCCTTCTTTCTAATGAATAATTTCACAATAATGTGTTTGAAGCAGTGAGAAAAACGTTGGATAGAACAGAAAATAAGCATAGGTTCCGCTATTCTTTCTCTGCTAAATGGAGCCGACAGGAGCGGAAAAGCTGCACTCCGCTCTACTGGCAGCTCGTATATAAAAGATTCTATAAGCTACATGGAGTTATAGTGTAACGCCGTTTTTGAAGATTGCGACTTCCCGAACGTCATTTTCTTCGTTACGAGTAGGTTCACCGCTAGCTACAGCAATAATTTTTTGAATAAATTCTTCAAGAACCTCCTCCATAGGCTGTTCCAAAAGCGTTCCCGCATTAAAATCCATCCAATGACCCTTTCGGTCAAAAATGGTGTTGTTCGTAGCCACTTTGACTGTTGGTACATAGGCGCCAAAAGGTGTTCCGCGACCTGTAGTGAACAATACTAGATGACAGTCTGATGAAGCTAAAGCAGAGGCTGCCACTAAATCGTTCCCAGGCGCTTGAAGTAAACTCAAGCCTTTTTTGCTCAGCTTTTCGCCATATTTCAGCACGTCGACGACGGGAGCTGTTCCGGCTTTTTGAGTACATCCCAAAGATTTATCTTCTAAAGTAGTTATTCCGCCGGCTTTGTTTCCAGGCGAAGGGTTCTCATAGACAGGTTCACCGTAAGATAGAAAATACTGTTTGAAATCATTGATTAAATGAACAATCTGGTCAAAAACTTCTTCATTTTCAGCACGGGCCATCAGCATCTGCTCTGCACCAAACATTTCTGGTACTTCTGTGAGAATCGTACTTCCTCCTTGAGCGATGAGAAAGTCTGAAAAAGCTCCTAGTAAAGGATTGGCGGTGATACCTGAGAAGCCATCGGAGCCGCCGCATTTTAGACCAACATTCAATTCTGCAAGAGGAACCTCCTGCCGGTAATCATTTTTAGCTTCCTCATAGAGTTCCTCCAGCAGCTCTACACCTTTTTCCACTTCATCGTAGACTTCTTGAGCGACTAAAAATTTCACCCGTCTTTTGTCGTATTCACCTAGCTTTTCCTCAAACTCAGGAACTGTGTTGTTTTCACAGCCCAATCCAAAAACAAGAACACCACCTGCATTTGGATGCTTCACTGCATCAATCAGGACGTCGCGGGTATTTTGGTGATCGGTTCCCAGCTGAGAACAGCCGTAGGGATGCTTTAAAATAGTGATGTTGTCAAAAGCACCAAGATCAGGATGCTTTGCTTTGAATTCCTTAAGCATCAGCTCAGCCATACCGTTAACACAGCCGACAGTAGGAACGATGAACAAATCATTTCGAATCCCCACCTTACCGTCGGCACGTTTGTAGCCTTTAAATGTTAAATCAGTTTTTGGGTAATGAATCTGTTGAAGATTCGGCTGATAGGAATAATCCAGCTCGCCGGATAAATTGGTCTTTACATTATGAGTGTGTAGCCAATCGCCGATAATAGTGTCGCTTAAAACATGACCAATAGGGTAGCCGTATTTAATCACATGCTGATCTTTAGCCATATTAGTCAGAGCAATTTTGTGACCTTGAGGAATATCATGATTAGCAGTTATTTCCTGTTCATTTAGCTGCAGTATCTCGCCAGCTGTAATAGGGCGTAGGGCAACTGCCACAGTATCATTGGGATTTAGCGTTATTAAGGGGGCTTTTGTTAATGTTTCAGGCATGGACTTTTTCTCCTTTATTTATATTTTGAATAAGCTCTCTAGCTCCTTTTGTATCCAATACTAATAAATCTTGCTTAACCTGTTCTGTTAGTCCGGGAATAGTAGTCAAGTCTTTTCCCCATAGAGCAGTCTCAGCAAGCAATATCTGAACAGCCGTGTCCGGATTTTCCCAGGCTGCTTCAAATATGTTAAGAACAGCTTCATCATCCTGTGGTGTAATAGAATCGCCTTTATATGAACGAAGCAAGGCAGCCAAAGCGGCTGTCATGTATGGCGGCAAGGCGTTTCGCTGCTTTTGATAAGTCAGGAAAACAGGCAGCAGTCTGGCAGTATACTTGGAAACACTGTTTAAAGCAATCGCATTTAACTGATGATGGGCAAAAGGGTTTAAAAAGCGTTCCTTGATTTGTTCAGCATAAGCAGACAGTTCATCTTCCGGCAGAGTCAGCATAGGAATCAGTTCATCTGTAAACAAATGATCAATAAAATATCTGAAATCAGTATCCTTCATCATGTCTTCTACGGTCTCTACTCCTGCCAACAAACCTAGGGGAACCATTGCGGTATGAGGACCATTGAGCAAATGAACCTTTCTTTGACGATAAGGAGTCATATCCTCTGTAACAATCACGTTTAATCCAGCTTTTGCTAAAGGAAGTGCTTTTTTTAAGCTTTGTGGACCTTCAATCACCCATAGCATAAATGGCTCTGCTTTGACCATTAAACGGTCTTCGTAGCCATGCTGCTGATTAAGCTCCGCAGCTGTATCCCTTGGATAACCTGGTACAATCCGGTCAACTAGACTACAGCAGAAAATATTGTCCTGTTCAAGCCATTGCTTAAAAGCAGGTCCTAATTGCCAGTCATCTGCATAACGAAGCACGATTTCTTTTAGCTTCTCACCGTTACGATCAATTAACTCACAAGGAATAATAATCAGCCCCTTTTTTTCAAGCTGAAAACGTCGATAGAGAAAAGCAGTTAGTTTTCCAGGATAGCTCTGCTGAGGACTATCCGCAAGGCTGTCATTAGGAAGATATTGAATACCGGCTTCTGTTGTGTTGGAAACAATAAACTCAAGAGAGTCATTCTCTGCTAAAGATAGATATGCGTCCCAGTCTTTATAAGGATTGATGACTGAATCAATCACCGTGATGACCTCAGAAGAGTTGATTAACTCCTGATTTAACAAGCCTTCTAAAATGACTGTATAGAGGTTATCCTGTTCTTCCAGCATTTCACCTAAGCCTTGATTAATGGGTTGAACCACTGCCACTGAACCGTTGAAGAGGTTTTGTTTATTCATCTGCTGAATCTGCCAGTCTACGAAGGCCCTCATAAAATTCCCTTCACCAAATTGAAGTACTTTCACGGGGAGTGTTTCTCTTTTGATTTTTTCATTTGTTAGTCTGTTCATATTGGAAAACATCCTTTCGTATTAAATGCACACGTTAACAATTTTATTTAAAAAGCTATGGATGACAAGGAAATCCAAAACTTTTATGATTATTTGAAAAAGAATAACTATTCTTAAAAACGTTTTAACAGCTCCGCTTTTTCTAATTCACTGCTTGAGCAGGATTTTTAATTAGTTCTCGACTGGCGCAACAGATTGTCTAACCTGAAGATGGGTTTTCACCCGGTACTGTTTAGGTGAAATATCTTCACCATCAATCATGCGCAGGAGCAGTTCGGTTCCAGTTCGGCTAATTTTCTTCACGGGTTTATGAACAGTTGTCAAAGGGGGATTGAGATAAGCTACCAGCTTGCTGTCATCAAATCCGATAAGAGAAATATCTTTTGGCACCTGATACCCTTGTTCGGCCGCAGCGCGCATGGCACCGATAGCCATATCATCGTTGGCGCAAAAAACCAGTGAGGGTAAGGGTGAGAGCTGTAGAATGTTCTGCATCTCCTCAAAGCCGCTTTCGATACTGTAATCACCTTTGAAAAAATAATCTTCATTAATCGGCAGCTGATTTTTTTTCATACTAATAATCAGCCCTTGTTTTCTCTCATTGGAAGAACGGAAATCATCTTTCCCGCCGATGTAGGCGATTCTCTCGTGACCTAGCTGAATAGCATAATCAATGGCCTCTGTGACGCCTTCAGCATCATTGGCTAATACATTGATGATATCAGAATCCTCTAAAGGGCGATTCAAAACAACAAAAGGAATATTTTGCTGTTTCACAAAGTCAATAAAGGCTTCGTCATGATCACTTTGACTCATGATGATAATTCCATCATAGCGCTGAAAGTTAATTTGTTCCAACGCTCTAATTTCGTCGATTCCTTCCACGGATAAGCTGTAGCTTTCATCCAAAACAGCATGGATTCCCGTAATGACATCTACCAAAAAGCTGGAACTTGTTCCCTGATCAATACTTGAGAAAAATAGACCAACCATATAATTTTTTTGATTTACTAAACTCTTGGCATTGAAATTAGGAACATAGTTCATTTCTTCTGCAATTTTTTTGATTTTTTTTCGTGTTTCCAGCTTAATCAACGGGTTGTTATTCAGTGCTCTGGAAACAGTGGTATGAGAAACACCAGCTGTTTTTGCGATATCTTTTATGGTTACCATAGGCCACCTCATTTCAATAATTGTGAACGTTAACATCATAGTATGAAATAGATAGAATGTCAATGAGGAATGTTGATTTAAAAACAATGCACACGTGAAAATTTTTATTGGTTTTTTTAATGAATTATGATAGGCTATTGATGGACGGTACTAAATGTGAGCTGAGAAATAGATAAAATTACAGCTAAAAGATTGATTATTTAATTGCAAAAAGAAAAGGTCAGGAGGAAATGGAATGAGCGAGAAAAGATACTATATTACTGATTTTGGTGCGGCAGAAGGAACAGAAAGCAACACAATAGCTATTCAGAAAGCGATTGACGCTGCTTATAAAAATGGCGGCGGCGAAGTTGTGGTGCCGGCTGGTGTTTTTGTGACAGGGGCTCTATTTTTAAAAGACAATTTATCTCTTCATTTAGCGCCGGGCGCTGTGTTGAAATTTTCTGATGATCAGAAAGATTACCCAGTAGTTGTTTCCCGCTGGGAAGGTGTGCAGCAAAAAGTGTATGCTTCTTGTATCTATGCTGAAAATGCTGAGAATATTTCAGTAACCGGCTTCGGCATTCTTGACGGCAGCGGCAGCTTATGGTGGGATTTATTTAGAAATAACAGGAAAGATTTAGCGTATCCCAGACCTAAACTAATCAGCTTTCATCAATGTCGGCGGATTACGATTCGAGATATTCAGCTTGTCAATTCACCAAGCTGGACAGTTAATCCAATTCTTTGTGAGGATGTTACCATAGATAATCTCTCAATTTTAAATCCCGCTGATTCTCCTAATACCGATGGAATAGATCCTGATTCCTGTAAAAATGTTCATATCAGCAACTGTCATATCGATGTGGGGGATGATTGTATTGCTATTAAGGCAGGAACGGAGGAAACAGCTGAACGAATATCCTGTGAAAATATAACCATCATTAATTGTACGATGGTTCATGGACATGGCGGAGTGGTTTTAGGAAGTGAAATGAGTGGAGATATCCGCAATGTCACAATTAGCAACTGTGTTTTTCAAGGAACAGATCGAGGCATCCGCTTGAAATCACGGCGGGGCAGAGGCGGAATAGTAGAAGATATACGGATTAGCAATATTGTGATGAAGGATGTTGTCTGCCCGTTTATCATTAACCTTTATTATTATTGGGGACCTAAAGGAGAGCAGAAGCTGGTATGGACTAAGGAACCTCAGCCGGTTACTAAGGCAACGCCGTGTTTTAGGCGTATCCATTTTATGAATATCACTGCGGAAAATGTTCAGGCAGCCGCTGGCTTTATTTATGGATTGGCTGAACAGTATGCGGAGGGAATTACCTTTGATAATGTACGGATTTCAATGGCAGAAGAAGCCGTTGAGGGAGAACCGGCTATGATGATGGGAATGAAGAAAATGAAGAATCAAGGATTTTTGATTCAATTTGCCGAAAATGTGCTATTTGAACGGGTAACGATTGAAAATCATGAAGGTTCAGCTTTTCAAATTCTAGAGAGTAAGGAAATCGAGCTGTGTCACTGCCGTTCTAAGAAGCTGGGAGAAACGATTTTTCAAGCGGTTTAATGGAAATGAGTTGTTTTTGGAGAAGCAACCTGTGATAAAATAAGGATGATGAGATACTGGAAAGAGGGTTGACGGTATGACAGAAAAACAGAAAAAATCACGGTCATTGAACACAGTTTTGAATACGTTCTATATATTATTTGTAGCGGTGGTCATTCTTTTTTCACTTGTTTTTTCCAGTATTACAACAACCAGAGAGGTAACGGATACTGCTTATACAAGTGTAGAAAATACTTTGCAGGATAAATTCAGCGTCCTTAACCGAACCTTTAATCAGCTTTTCGAACAGGTTGTAAATCTCAACAATAATCCAAACCTTATTGAAGTAATAAATAATGATGATGATGCTTTACGTCAGGCTGTTAGTATGAACACCAATATTAAGGAACTTTATTATCGCTTTCAGGATGTTTTGGATTCCATCTACATCAATGTAAATAATGGTGAATTCTTCTTTAATGGGGGAGAGATTTCACAAGGACTAAATGAAATTGACTATCAGAATTTCTTTGACTTAGCGGATGGAGAAACAAAGTATTTTTGGCTGGACTCAAAAGAAAGCCCTTTCTCTACAGCGAAAGAAAAAACAATCTCAATTTGTAAGATTATTGGGGATGATTCTTCCGAAGCGAGTGGCGTGATTGTATTTAATTTGAAGCATGACTACATTGATAATCTTTTGCAGGAAAGCTTTGTTACTGAAAAAGGCCGCTTGTTTTTGGTCAGTGCCGACACAGCAGTTACGGATTCTGATCAGCAATTTCCAGCAGATGTGTTTCAGGAGCTGGATGGAACTCGGCAGATAAAGCGGGTGGCTGGGGAAAATTACCATATCCAGAGTAAGCAGTTCGGTTTGAATCAATGGTATTTAGCCGCCGTTTTTCCAGAACAGGATCTCCAGAAAAGTCAGTCCGCTTATCTGACCCTGGCCGCAGCGTTGTTTCTATTTCTACTTTTAGCTGGAACTTTAATGGTTATTGTTGTAGGTCGTTATATTTCTAAGCCTATTCGTAATTTAGCTAAAGAAATTGAAGCGACCAGTATTACTGATCACAAAGGTCCTTTGCCGGTTAATCAAAAGCATTTTAATGAATTGTCGGTTTTATATCGAAGCTTTAATTTGATGATTGAGAAAAATGAGCGGCTGCTGAATGAAAACGAGCAAAATCATGAGGAACGGAGCCGTTTAGAAATTGAACTACTGCAGTCACAGATTAACCCTCATTTTTTGTACAATACACTATACTCAATACAAAGCCTCAGTGATATGGAAATGAATCGGGATGCATCTTTAATGACCCGCTCCCTTGCAGAGTTTTACCGTACCGGTATCAGTAAAGGCAACCTGTTGATTTCCCTAGAGGAGGAATTGGAGCATGTTCAAAATTATTTAACAATCATGAGTTATCGGTACCATGATCGCTTTGACTATGCGGTAAAAATAGAGAATCCAGAGCTTTTGAAGTCCTTTATTCCTAAAATTTCTCTACAGCCGATTGTTGAAAATTCGATTTATCACGGGCTTAAAGAGCAGAGCTCAAAAGGTTTTCTATCAATCGAAATAAAAGAGAGCAACGGAGCTGTACTGGTAATTATTAAAGACAATGGTAAAGGGTTTTCTGATGAGCGCTTGGAGCTGATTAACGAAGAAATCAATTTATCCGCTTTAAGCAGCCGTAAAGTCATCGGAATTGGGCTGCGCAGCGTCAATTTGAGAATCAAAAAATGCTTTGGTTCAGCATATGGACTTTGGGTTGAAAAAAGCGTGGATGGCGCCCTGATTAAACTTGTCATACCGAAGGAGGCAGAAGAATGAGAAAACTGTTGATTGTTGAAGATGAGTGGATTATTCGTAAAGCATTAACTTCACTTCCGTGGGAACAAATCGGTATCACTGAAATTATTGAAGCGGACAACGGACAAGAGGGACTGGAAAAATATTTGAAATATCTGCCTCAGGTTGTACTTACAGACATCAATATGCCTTTTATGGATGGGATAACGATGGGAAAGGAAATCGTTAAAAATAATTGTAGTCCCAGCCGCATCATTTTTTTAACAGGCTATAGTGAGTTTAGTTACGCTCAGGCCGCCATAAGTATGAAAGCCTTTGACTATATTTTGAAGCCAGTCGATGCTTCGGTTCTGCTGCCTCAAGTTGATCGAGCTTTTCAGGCCGTGGCAGAAGAAATACTGACGGAACAGACATCAGGAGAATACCAGCGCCGGGAGCTGATTAAAAAAGTTATTCATTCTCAGAAAGCTGATTTTTCTAGACAAATCGATCAGCTTTTTCAGGTAGCGGGACCATATCAATGTCTATGCTATTTTCTAAATAAAGGAGTGCTGAGTATCCCCAGCCAGTTCCGTCATGAAACCATTCGTTTAGAAGACAATACTTATTTTTCTCTGGTTTATTTGGAGAAGCTGGGAATTGAATTTCAAGACTGGCTGAATGCTTCTGAGCTGCAGAAGTTTATTAAGAGGAACGAAGGCTGGATTGGGTTAAGCACTATTGGTAAAGGCTCTGAAGATGTGACTGAAAAAATTATTGAGGCTCGTATTTGTTTTGAAAAAAATAAATTGGCCCAGCCGGGTGTATATACGTATAATCCACAACAGGCCCGATTTGATTTCTCACCGATTTTACAAGAGCTGGAAATCCAGCTTAGTCAGGCAATAAAGGCAGAAAAACCTATGGAGGTTTATCAAAAACTGAATTCTCTAGAGGAGAATGGTGCATTGCTGACACTGCCGTTAGCTCAGGTTAGACCATTCCTAATCAAGCAGGTTTTCTTCTTGCTTCAGACGGCAGGAAGCATGCTTCAAAGAGATGAATTCCTAATTTATCAAAAAATAACCTCTGGTACCGTATTGAAAGAGTTACTTCAGCCGGTGAAGGATTTGGCTAAAGCTTGGGCGGAAGTTCAAGAGCAAAATACTCAGTCGGATTCAATTATTGAGCAAGCAAAACGTTTTATTGATCTGCATTATGCAGATGAAAATATTTCTTTACAGCTGGTGGCAGAAAATACCCATGTATCTCCGCCCTACTTAAGCAATCTTTTTAAAAGTGAAACAGGGAAGAATTACACGGATTACTTGTTCGAACGTCGGATGACAGAAGCCTATCGACTGTTAAAAACGACTAATCATTCAATTACTGAGATTTCGCTGGAAACGGGTTTTACCAATCCTAATTATTTTTCAAGCTGCTTTAAAAAAGAGAATGGCTTGTCCCCAAAACAATTTAGAGTAAGCTACAAGAAAGAAATTGAAGGCAAGTAAAGGATTGTATCGGCAAGAAAAAACAAATGAAATTATAGAACTTGGAACAAAAACAGTAATTTCCTGTTTTTTGTTCCAAGTTCTTCTATTTAAGGAAAGCAATAAAATAGCTAGACTTGGGATTACTTGCCGCAGTTAGTTACCGGCAAGTGGTTATGTGGACATTTGTTGTAATCCAGTAAGGATAATGAGATTTTGACAAAAATCTGGGAATTTGTTTATGTCCCAGACGACTTTATCAATTATTCAGCGGCTAACAAATCAGAGAGTGGGATTCTTTGACCCTTCTTTTTTTATTTAAGTGGGCTGATTTTATCGAAACAACTGAAATCTTAAAATATTATAAGTTTGTCTTAAAATAATGAATGTTAGGTGGAAGCGTTTTCTAGTATTTTAGAACTATAGAAAATGTTAGGAGGAGAAAAATGGAAACAGAAGCTACACTGCCAAAAGTAAAGAAAAATAGAAAAAAATTTCAGAAAGCGCCGTATCTATTATTACTGCCATCATTAGTTATGATTACTGCGTTGCTGTTTTTCCCAATGGCGAGAATCTTTTATTACAGCTTCCAAAATTATGATATTTCGGCACCTTTTTACGATTCATTTGCCGGTTTCGATAATTTTGTGAAGATTTTTACAGAAGACAAATATTTTATTCCCAGTTTGATTAATAGCTTGAAATGGGTTGTATCTCAGGTAGCCTTGCAGTTAGGTCTGGGAATGGGTGTTGCCTTGCTTTTAAACAAAAAATTTAAGTTTAGAGGACTGACAAGAGGGTTTGTCTTTGTGCCTTGGGCAATTTCCGGAGTACTTACCTCTGTAATGTGGAGTTTGATGTACAACGAGCATATGGGGGTTTTCAACGATATACTGATGAATTTGGGAATCATTAGTGAACCTCATGCTTTTCTGGCTAGTACCAATAGTGCGTTTATTTCAGTAGTTGTTGCAGAGCTGTGGCGGGGGGTTCCGTTCTTCGCTGTTACTATTCTGGCTTCCCTGCAAAGTATTCCAGATGAGCTTTATGAAGCAGCCGCAATGGATGGATCAAACCGCTGGACATCATTTTTAAACATCACTTTACCCCAGCTGAAAAGAACTATCGTACTAACGACGCTGTTGAGAACAGTTTGGGAATTCAACAATGTGGATTTGATGTACAACTTGACTAACGGCGGACCAGCCAATTCGACAATGACCTATGCCATGTATATCGCAAAAACAGCGGTACATGGAAGTGATTTCGGTTACGGTTCTGCATTAACTGTTGTTGCATTTCTGATTTTAACCATCATTGCCTTAGTTTATCTGAAAATTTCTAAATTCGAGGAGGAATAGTCTTGTATAATAGACAGGGGAAACTAGACAAAACATTAACTTTTTATATTCCATTGGCCTTGATGTTGGTATGGACATTATTTCCAATCTATTGGACATTGAATACTGCATTGAAGCCAGAGGGCGATATCATCAAAACACCACTGCAGTATCTGCCTTCCAGTCCGACTTTCCAGAATTTTATTAATGCTTGGAATGATGTTGGTTTTGAAAAGTACTTTTCAAATAGTGTGCTGGTTGGTGTAGGAACAGTTCTGCTAACGCTGGTCTTGTCTGTATTAGCAGGCTATGCATTAGCTCGATATAATTTTAAAGGAAAAAGAATTTTCATGTTGATTCTTTTAATGACACAATTTATTCCACGCTCTATGCTGATTATCCCATTGTTCGTTATGTTTAGTAATATTGGGATGATTAGTAATCCGATTTCTTTAATGCTGGTATATTCAGCAGTGCAGATTCCGTTTTCAGCTATTTTGATGAGCGGATTCATCTCGGGAATTCCTTCGGAGCTGGAGGAAGCGGCTGCGATTGATGGGGCAACAAGAATGCAGGCGATTCGCCAGGTAATCGTTCCATTGCTGCTGCCGGGAGTAGTAGCTACAGGAATTAATATCTTTGTATATGCATGGAATGAGTTTTTGTTAGCGCTGATGTTGACAAATAATCAGGCGAAGTTTACTTTGCCGGTTGGATTGAGTTTCATGATGGGTGAGTTTAACGTTAATTACGGAGCATTGGCGGCAGGCAGTATTATTGCTTTGATTCCATCAATTATTCTCTTTATGTTTGCACAAAAACATTTAGTGAACGGTATGGGCGGAGCTGTTAAAGGATAAATTAGGAGGAATAGAAAATGTCAAAGAAGTTTCTTAAAGTGGCAAGTGCGCTGGCACTTACTGGACTATTGGTTGCTGGATGCGGTTCAGGAAAAAGCTCTTCAGGAGCAGCGAAAAGTGGATCATCCGAAGGAAAAGAAGTTAAATTAATCTTCTGGGATGAAAACTCAGGACCAGATAGAACACCGATATGGGAAAAACTAATCGATGATTTTGAAAAGGAAAATCCTACTATTAAAGTTGAATATGTAGGATTGCCAAAAGATGAAGCGAAATCAAAACTCGATGCAGCGATTGCAGCCAATGATACACCGGATGTAGCCTCCCTTCAGTCAAGCTGGCTGCCAGAGTTTTCAATTCGCGGAGCACTGCTGCCGCTGGATGATTATTTAAAAGATTCTGATTTAAATGATTTAATCAACGAAGGAGCTATTGAGTTCAATAAAGAAATTGTACAAGATGGGAAGCTATATGGTATTCCGTATACACAAAATTTAGACATTCTATGGATTAGAGAAGATGTATTTGCAGAAAAAAACTTGAACGCACCTGAGACATGGGATGATTTCTTTACAGATGTGGATAAACTGACAACTGATGACATGTATGGTTATACAATTCGTGGTGGGGCGGGCGGCTCACTACAGCTGCAGCGTTTAATGTATGCGTACTCAGGTCTGACAGAGTATGTGGATAAGGATGGCAAAGCAACTGTAAATGATCCAAAGCACGTTGAATTTTTAGAAAAATACTTTGCATTGTATCAAAATAATACACCGAAGAGTGATATCACGAACGGCTATAAAGAAATGGTTGCTGTATTTGATACAGGAAAAGCGGCAATCCTGCACCATAACATTGGTTCTTTTGGGGAACACAGTAAATCGTTGGAGGCAGATCAATTTGAAGCAGTACCGCTGCCTAAATCAGAAAACGGAAACTATGTTGCAGAAGGCGGTAATACGATTGGTATCTCAGCATTTGCTAATTCTGATCATCCAGAAGAAGCATGGAAGCTGGTTGAATATTTGAATTCTGCATCCAGTCAAAGCTACTGGAATCAAAATATCGGACAAATTCCAACGAACTCCGATGTTTTAAACGAAGATTGGATTAAGGATGCGCAGCACATTAAAGCCGCCTTCGAAGTATATGACAACCCGGAAACAGAACTGTATCAACCACCATTCTACTTACCTGATTATCGTTCAATTCTGGATAATAAAGTGGATCCTGGAATTCAGGCAGTAATGAGCGGGGATACAACAGTTAAGGCATTTCTTGATGAATGGGCAAAGGCCATTGAAGATTCTAAAGTGAAGTATGACGAGGCTATGAATTAAGCCAAATCAGGAAATGAAGAGTGAGCTATAGTTTGACAAAATATATGGTGAAGTGAAGATAAAAAGCTGCTGGCTATCTGTAAGAAGATGGCCAGCAGCTTTTTAAGCCTCTTATAGAGCGGGGACTTGATAAATTAACTTATTCATTTGGATAATGAAATATTTCAAAGCGAATACCATCTGGGGCTTCAAAAAATAGTGCATAATAGTTTGGTGCAATTCTTTCTGTATATTCTTTAGGTTTGCCATGAAGTATTTTAACGTCTAAATGACTAATTTTATTGAATATTTCGTCAACCTCTGCTCTAGAATCTGCTTTGAAAGCGATGTGCTGTATAGCACCTGGTTTTCGTGGATGTATTTCTTCGTTTTGAAAAGCGGCGGCTGGGGAGCAGATACCAAAATCAAAGCCATCACCAAGATACTCCACAACATGCATATTCGCATGTTCCAAATACCCTTTGTACTTTTTCTTAAGATCATAGCCAAGAAAAGAAAATAACTGATCATAAAATATTTCTGATTCTGCAATATTAGCAACAGTGACTTGAACATGATGAAAATGATAACTCACTGACGCCCCCTCCTTTCGATAAATTTATTCTACTATATCAAGCTGTTCAAAGAAACTATCTGTTGGTTCATACTATTTAGAGCAACGAAAGTAAACATATTTTGTTTTAGCTTCAAAGCTGTCGAACGGCTACGTGCTATACTAATGGTACCAGTCAGAACTGTCAGGGCTCGATTGCTGATTTTCACAGGATTTAAAAAGTAGCTGTTATTTCTTGAAAAGCTTTAATTCTACTGCAATGCAACGATAAGTTGCTTTTGAAAAGGCAAGCGGGCAACGAAAAAGTGACAAGAAATTTAGATTTTACAATTGATAAAAAATAAAAAAAAGTTATGGTTGATTTATGGGAGGAAGCTATTATGACAGATATTGGCGCCAATATCCAAGTATATCGAAAATTGAAAAAAATGACTCAAAATGATTTAGCGGAGAAAATGCATGTCTCAAGACAAACGATTTCCAAATGGGAGTTAAACAAAAGTACCCCAACTATCGATTATCTTATCCAGCTAAGTCAGGAGCTGAAGGTTACTTTGGATCAGCTGATTACGAGTCAAAAAATAGTTGAAAAAGATAGGAAGGAGAATATCATGAAAAAAGGACTTCTATTCGTTCAAAATTATACACCGTCTAATGACACTACCTGGGGAAATGAAGCGAAAGACTATGGAACCAGGGACTTTCTTGCCAATCTGGCACATGATTACCCTGAAATTTCCTGGCGTCCGGTAAGATTCAATGAGCTGGATGCCGTTTTAGCAAAGGCGCAAATAGACTTTATTGTTGTTACTCCTGCAGTAGAAAGATTATTAAACCAGCTGCAAGAAAAATATTCAGGAAAAATTAGAGTACTAAAACCAAATGAATATGCTCAAATCACACTAAACCGTATTTTAGAGAAATAATTTTAGAAAAGATAGGTAGACATTGGGGAATAACGAAGTAGCATCTGTGAATATAAACAAACTAATTGAATAGTTAAACAAGCTAGAAAGCGGCAGTAATACCAGTTTTCTAGCTTGTTCAGCAGTCTGTAATTAGAAGTTCATTTTATGAGGAGCCAGCTTCTCCCAGTCAAAGGTCACACCAATACCTGCCTCTTCTGATGCAACAGCAAGTCCGTCTGCCTTATCAATGACCAGAGGGCGCATAGTATACTGATCGATTGGGAAGCTGTGCATTTCGAGATAGCCTGCATTAGGCATAGCTGCTAAAAGACTTACATGAAGCTCCTGCATACCATGAGTGGACACACTAAGATTGTGAGCCTGAGCTAAATAAGCCACCTTTAGCCAGCCGGTAATACCACCAACATTCGAAGCATCCGGTTGTGGAAAGTCTACATGACCATACTGTAGCATGTGTCGAAATTCAGTCAGGGTCCTTAGATTTTCTCCTCCGGCTACAGCAATATGCCCTTCTTCTGCAATTCGCGCGTACCCTTCATAGTCTTCAGGGATTGTCGGTTCTTCCAAGAAGAAAATATCATAGGGCGCCATTGCCTTAGCTGCTTTAATGGCTTTTTCGACTGACCAGCTCATATTGGCATCTACCATAAATGTTGTTTCGGCACCAATCAAGTTGCGGACCGCAGCGATTCGTTCAATATCTTCTGTCAGTGTTGGCTGTCCCAATTTGATTTTGACAGCTTTTAGTCCCATATCCAAATACTTTTGATTATTACTTAGCAGCTTTGTCAAAGGAAAATTTAAATCAATCGCTCCTCCATAGCACTTCACTTTGTTGCTGATACCGCCCAGCAGCTTGTAAAGAGGTTCGTCTGCTTTTTTTGTACGTAAGTCCCATAAGGCAATATCACAGGCTGCAATGGCGAAGCTTGCCAATCCTCCCCGGGCGACATAGTGAATTCCCCAGTTCATCTCATCCCAAAGAGCCTCCACACAGCTAGCATCTTTTCCGAGAAGAATCGGTTTTAGTTCGTTTTCAATCAGCGAGCAGATTGCCCGGCCGCCAAATCCGCCTGTATATGTGTAGCCAACACCTTCACGACCATCATTTGCCTGGATTTTGACGATAGGTACCTCAAAATGAGTATGCAGACCATGTTTCGCATCTTCCATCAGTTCAGGTAAAGGGATACGATAATATTCAGTAGTAACAGCAGCAATTTTGGACATGATAATTCCTCCTAATTCAATAAATGTTAACGTGTGCATTTTTTCGTGTAAAAAGAATTCGCTTACATATAGTGTAACAGAATCTAGAAAAGGGGTCAACAGAACACGATAAGGCTTTGGTATTCTGTTGACTAAAAGACTAAAAATAACGTCTAAAAATGTTTTTCCATCTGGAAATGGGGAATATTTGCGTCCATGAATTGTTCGCCATGTTTGATATAGCCAAGTTTTTGATAAAATTCTACAGCGGTGAGCTGTGCCCCCAGCGTAATCGTATTATAGCCCTGCTTTTTAGCTAAATCCTCTACAGCATCAATTAGTAGTTTGCCATAATTTTTCCCTCTATATTGACTTAAAACAGCCATTCTCTGCAGTTTGAACACACCATCAGTTAATGGCAGCAGTCTACAGGTTGCTACGGGATCCTTATTCTCATAGAGCACAAAATGAATACAGGCGGCTTCATTTTTATCGATTTCGATATCTTTTGGAACGCCCTGTTCAATCATAAATACTTGATGACGAATACGAAGAGCATCCAAATAAATATCACTCATTGTGTCTTTTGTATGAACAATTTTCATATAATTCCTCCTAATGCAATTTCTATGTGATTGATTAATTATACTATAAATTTAAGTAACAACTAAAAGCAAACAATTAGTGTTGTTTTAAATAGTTTTCGAATTGTCATTTTCACTGTTAAACAGAGCAGATAATTTCAGAAATTAGTAAAAATATAAAATTTTTATTTAGAATAATTGTAATTTGTCTGAATTTTCTATTTTCAGAATAAAGAACAGAAGTAAATAATTAATTTGATGGTATAAATAAAAATAAATTAGGTAGAAATATAATTAAAAAAATATAACGAATGTAATTTTATGCGTATATCATTCTATAGATATGAATTTTGGAAAGTATATATATTAAGATTTTAACGATATAGAACAAGTGAAAATAATAATTTTAAATGCTCTTTTGTCCATAAAATAAAGATTGAAAGTGTAGATATTATCTGTTTGATATCTGTTTTTTATAGAGTTTACACCTTCTATCATTTTTTTAAGATTCTACATGAAAAAGTTGATAAAAAGAAAAAAATAAAGGTGGTATCATTAGTAGTGACCAATCAAATAAAAAACAAATAAAGAAAGAAAAGAGGGCTTAGGAAAAATGAAAACTTGGACAAAGACAGTGATGTTTTCTGCAGCAGTTTTAGGATTTAGTTTATTGGGCGCTGTTGAAGGAGAGGCTGCATCAGTTTTGACGTCTAGTACAGACTTGAAGGGCTACGATACAAAGATTACAACAAAGAGCGATGGAACGAATGTTTTGACGAACAAATTAGGTGAGTTCATTTTAAATGAGGATTCAGCAATTTATAGTTCAAAGTCAATCAAAGTTACGCTTAACAATTCTGTACCAGTGACAATCAATTCCATTAATGCTAAAAAGTCATTAGAGTTTGTTGGTAAAGGTGAAATAAACGTTGAAACAAATGGCGATGTCGGAATTAATGTGGGAAATCATTTTAAAGCTTTTAAAACAACAAAATACGGTGTTGGTAAAGTAACAACAGAAGGGTCTAAAATTGGACTACGTGTTCATAACGAGATTCAAATGGAAGGCGGTTCTGTGGAAGCAGAGGGAGCTGAGTACGGTATTTATTGTGAAAATGATATCAAACCTTACTACAGTTCTGTTTTGAGAGGGATTAGTTCTAATGGTACTGGTATCTGGGCATACCGTGATATTTATTCTTGCAAAGGCGCTACAGTATACGGTGAAGGAAAAGTTTCTGGTGCCCGTTCAATCATTGCGCATATTCAGGCGGATGGTGCTGGAAGTTCTATTACAGGAGTTTCATATGATATTAACAGTTCATTGTCTGCATTACATGCCGATAAGGAAATGCTAAGAGCATATTCAGGTGCTGTAGTACGTGAAGAATACAAAAACCCTGGTTTTGTAGTTACAGATGACGACCCGCTAAACCTAGTTAAAAACTATAAGACAGTTGCCCGTAATATGAGCAACATGGCAAATTACTCTTGGTCATCTAATCCGGAAAGCGTATTTTATGGTAATAATGGATTACTGGGTAATGTTGAAAATCCATTTAAAGATGGAACAATCAGAGGGGTACGTGTTGATAAATCTGTCAGAAAAGATGAAGTAACACAGCTGAAGAAAAATGGCATGCATGAAGTTCTTTTCTCTGGCGTAGACAGCTACTTTATGGTTCCAGTTATTACTCGTCACTATGTAAATAACTACGAAGGTAATGAGTATCCATTGTATGAAGAAAAAATTCATATGATCGAAGTTGGTAGCTTACTGAAAGTGGATGACTTGCAAATTGATTTGTCATTTACAGAATATGAGTACAAAGGCGCTGATAAAGAAGATTTTGTAGTTGTAAAAGATGGAAACGACATTGTTATTAATTACTACTACAGAGCAGATATCTAATATCTAATTAAATTAGTAGAGCATTACAAGGCTAGTGAAGCAGTGGTCTTGTAGTGCTCTTTTATTTTGAAAAGTGAAAATAGATATTTCTGCATCAAGTGTAGATAATAAACAAGTAAGACAATAGCCATACATAGGAATAATTGGAGTAATTATTCAGTATTTTATAACATAGTCAAAATGATATTGCTATCCTTAGGAATAAAAGATATGCTAAAATCTAAAAACAAGCTTTATTGTAGGGAGGGAATGTATTGTTTGATAAATTAAAGGAGTCAAAATTGATGTTCTGGTCTGTTGAGCTATTGGTTTTAGCAACGTTGATTTTTGTTTCCACAAAGATAAATTTTCTGTTTGAGCCAATCGGGACGTTTTTCTCAACGCTGTTTGCACCAGTTTTAGTTGCAGGTTTTCTTTATTATATTTTGAACCCGTTAGTTAAACTGCTGACCAAACTGAAACTCAAAAGAATTTATGCTATTATGCTGGTTTTCATATTATTGATAGCTTCATTAATTCTAATTTTAGTTAGTGTGATACCAAGCTTAGCAAATCAGCTGGCTAGTTTGGCAGCCAGTATGCCTACCGTGTTCAAAAATATCGAAACATGGGTATACCAAATGGCTGAGCTACCAATTTTTAAAGATTTAGATTTAACAAGCTATGTTGATCAGCTGGATATTTCATATGGCAATATCATTCAGCAGTTTCTGAGCGGGCTGTCAAGCAGTTTGGGCTCATTAGTGTCTACGGTTGCTTCAACAACAATTGTGATTGTTACAGCACCGTTTATTCTGTTCTATATGTTAAAGGATGGAGACCGGCTGGTTCCGGGAATTCAACGCTTTATGCCGGAAAAACGTAAAGCGGATATTGTTACACTGCTGGATAAGCTGGATAAAACCTTATCGAATTACATTAGCGGACAGGCAATTGAGTGTTTATTCGTCGGCACATTTACAATTATCGGCTATTCATTAATTGGTGTACGCTATGCCTTCCTTTTCGGTGTTATCGCTGGATTGACCAACCTTATTCCATATTTGGGACCCTATCTTGGCTTGGCACCAGCAGTTTTAGTAACCGTTTTTGATGAACCATTCAAGGCGTTGCTATGCTGTGTGGTGGTTTTAATTGTACAGCAGCTGGATGGAAACATTATTTATCCTAATGTAATCGGGAAAACATTGAAGATTCATCCACTAACAATTATTTTGATTTTACTTGTTGCTGGAAATATCGCAGGTTTATTAGGAATTTTTCTAGGGGTACCTTTTTATGCGATTTGCCGGACAATTGTTCTGTATGTCATAGAAATGGTTCGAAAGAGCAAAACAGAAGAGCGGACAGCCTTAGTTTTGGAGAATTCAAATGAGACGAAAAACAGTGGACAATGATTGAAATAATTGTCCACTTATGATACGCTTTTATCGTGACTACTGGGAAAAGTAGTCACGTTTTTTATCATCTTTTCCAGGGTTGGTATTTTCAGTGAGTTGGACATAAACGACCTCGGAAATAGTGATAAGAAAGTAAGCCCTTATGATTGGAAGAAGTTTGGTATTCCGGTTGATTTCACAACCTAGGATTAACAAGCAGCGGACCAGGAAGAAGGAGAGCCGCTATTCTAGCTGCTTTAGCAGTATAGAGATAGAGGACATCGGACCACGAAGAAGAAGGAGAGCCGTTATTCTAGCTGCTTTAGCAGTGTAGAGATAAGGGACATCGGACCATGAAGAAGAAGGAGAGAACACAATTATGAACAATGCTGACCCCGAGAGTCAGTCGCTTATCGCACAAATTTTATTGCTTGTCGTACTAACATTAATCAATGCATTTCTAGCGGCGGCTGAAATTGCAGCGGTTTCTGTAAATAAGAACCGCTTGGAACAAAAATCAGAAGAAGGAGATACAAAGGCTAAGAAGCTGTTGAAAATTTTGGAAGATCCCAATAATTTTCTTTCAACAATTCAGGTAGGGATTACACTGGTAAACATTTTATCAGGGGCCTCTCTAGCAGATAACTTAGCAACCAAACTAGCACCAATTCTAGGTGGTGGTGCCTTTGCTAAAAATCTGGCGAGCATCATTGTTTTAGCTTTACTGACCTATGTATCGATTGTATTTGGTGAATTGTATCCGAAACGAATTGCCATGAATAAGTCGGAAGAAGTAGCGAAGTTTACTTCTGGACCCGTTCGTTTTCTGGGAATGATTGCCCGGCCATTTGTTTGGCTGCTTTCTGCTTCTACAGATTTAATTTCACGACTGACACCAATGAAATTTGATGATGGAGATTCTAAAATGACAAGGGACGAGATGCGCTATATGCTTGAAACAGAGGGCGTCTTGGAAAATGATGAGTTGGAAATGCTGCAGGGAGTTTTCTCATTGGATACAAAAGTAGCCCGTGAAGTAATGGTTCCCCGAACAGATGCGTTTATGATTAACATTGAAGACAGCGTAACTGACAACATCAACCTTATTCTTTCAGAGAATTACTCCAGAATACCTGTTTATAATGATGATAAAGATAAAATTGTTGGTGTCCTTCACACAAAGAATCTTTTAAAGGCTGCTCACAGCCAGGGGTTTGATCATCTTGATTTATTAGATATTGTGCAGGAGCCATTATTTGTCCCGGAAACTATTTTTATTGATGATCTACTGTATGAATTGAAGCGAACACAAAATCAAATGGCTATCTTATTGGATGAGTATGGTGGCGTTGTGGGTCTAGCAACATTGGAAGATTTGCTGGAAGAAATTGTTGGAGAAATCGATGATGAATCCGATGAGATTGAAAATCTCTATTCTAAAGTCAACGACCACGAATATCTGGTTCAGGGACGGATGCTGATTGATGAGTTTAATGAAGCCTTTGATACAGATCTTCACATGAGTGATGTAGACACGATGGCTGGTTATCTGATTACTGCTCTTGGAACAATTCCTGATGAAGGCGAGAAGCTTTCTTTTGACATTGGAAATATCACGCTTATTTCTGAAGAAATGGAAGGTGCAAGAATATTGATTCTGCGGGTGATTTTCCATGATGAAGAAGTGGTAGATGAAGAACCGGAAGAAGGGCGCCGTCTTTTCCGAAAAGATGTAGAAGACGATGAGCCAAGAAGATAAATAGGCATAAAAAGAGAGAGCCAGCAATTGTGGCTCTCTTTTCTTATGTAGTCAACGAGCATAGAAATAAAATGTTGCAAGACATGTGTGAAATAAACTGTTGCGCCAATAGATGTCACCGATTAAGGACTATAGCTTCTTCAACAAAAAAGATTACTTTGTTCATTCATTTTTTGTTTGCTGGACTTCTTTTAATGTTTGATACAGCTCAGTAAATTGCTTTTGATTATCAAGAGAGTATCTAAAAACAAAAGCTGGCAGTGAACAGTTTGGCGGCAAAAGATAAGAAGATGTGGCGATAATTAAATCAAAATCCGTACAATTATCGTTCAATGCATCTAGTTCAACAAATACCAGTTCATCAAGAAAATTAATCAGCTGCTGTGTTAGTAAATAATTGGACTCAGCAATCAAACCAATTTTTATAACTTTATTTTTCGTCATTGTTTCCCATGACGGGAATAAGAGCAGTGCAAGAGTGATTGATAAGGGTTTGACTTGCTCATTAAGCCAGCTAAAATGTTTTCTTTTGGCTATTTTTCTGAAAAAAGCTTTAAATGATTTATGCAGATCAAGAAAATATTTATTCTGCAGCAGACTGGAGCTCTTATTTAGTGTGAGAATTCCCGGCATTGATTTTTTTAAGACAGCAATTGGGAAGATGATATTTGCCACATTACCATAAAGAATTTTATGTTTTTTTTGAGTGAATCCGTAAACATCGGATAAATAGTCCCAGAACTCATTCAGCAATGTAGCAGCCTGATTATTTTCCCGCTTAAGATAATTTTCCAGAAACCTAAAACGTATATCCTCCTCATCATAATAATTTGGTGTGATTACAAGTAATAGTGCTGAAAACTGTGATTCTGCTTCAAGGACTTTTGCATCTGTAACAATTGGTTCTAGAAAGTCCTTTCCTAGTTCGACATCTGTGGGAACGTAAGAAGAGATTTTTGTTTTTTCCGTTAGGAAATAGCCATTAGTAATCCGCAAATAAATGATGTCCAGCATTAATTTAATTTGGATAGTGCCGGAATAGCTGTGGTGTTTTGGAAAGCATGAGCTTATATTATTTCGAATTTTTTCATAATCCAAGCGGATATCGGTATTCGGCAGATTCATACTTTGAGAGGTAAACCAAATTAGCGCATACAAAACAATGCGAATCAGCCGCTCTTCTCCAGTCAGCTTTAACTGAGAAATGTTTAGTTTAATATTGAACTGCTTAAAGTAGTCATTAAGCGGTTTCGCCTTTCTGATGACTGAGGCTTTACTCAAAAAATTTTTCCTGCAGAAATCATCCAAATTGTCTTTAGGATAGTAGACAACGGATAGAATGAGTAAATATGGAATACTTTGTGTTATTAAATACTGGTAATACTGATCGTAAGAAACTGAACGATCATAGTGAATCCCCTGATCAGTGATAAACTCGGCAGAGGTCTGTGTAAGATCATCAAGATCTTGTTGAATTAGTTCTAGAAGATACGAGACCCGGCTATAAGAATAATCCAGATTGCTTTCAAGGAAATTAATACTGTAATAATCATCCGGCAGCTTTGCCAGAAGATTAAACAAGGTCAGCTTCCTTTTCGTTATATCTTCCAGAATTAGCTCTTCAAACATGAAAAGTCCCTCCTTGTATTGTGTTATTCCAAAAATAATTCTGACAATTCGATTGGCTTTGTGTTGTCAAATAACTACTCCCCATACAAGTAACATGTCTAAAACAACTATGTGATATAACGATTATATATTATTTTGAAAGAAATTGCTTCACAAAATAAGTTTTTTATAATTTTGAAATTATGCCCTGTTCCATGATATACTACACTAGTTGAAATTTATTTATAGGAGAAACGCGATGTAAATCATAATTATTACTGCTGAAAAACAGAAAACATAGACAATTTTTGAAGAAGAATGGAGTTAAAATGTATATGAACAATCCAAATTTAGAAGAGCAGGTGGATAGCCGCCGTACGTTTGCGATTATTTCCCATCCGGATGCCGGAAAAACGACAATTACAGAGCAGCTGCTGCTCTTTGGCGGAGCGATTCGTCAAGCAGGAACAGTTAAAGGAAAGAAAACTGGGAATTTTGCGAAATCAGACTGGATGGAAATTGAAAAGCAGCGGGGAATTTCTGTAACAAGCTCTGTTATGCAGTTTGATTATGATGGAAAAAGAGTAAATATTTTGGATACACCTGGCCATGAGGACTTCTCTGAAGATACTTACCGGACATTGATGGCAGTGGATAGTGCAGTGATGGTTATTGATAGTGCGAAAGGGATTGAGGCACAGACCAAGAAGCTGTTTCAGGTTGTAAAAAAAAGAGGAATTCCGATTTTTACATTTATTAATAAGCTGGATAGAGATGGACGTGAACCTCTTGATTTGCTGGAAGAGCTTGAAGAAGTTTTGGAGATTGAATCTTACCCGATGAACTGGCCGATTGGCATGGGTAAAGGTCTAGAAGGACTGTATGATATCTATAATGAACGGGTAGAGCTGTACCGTTCAGAAGCACATGGGCAAGACAAATTTATCCCGCTAAAAGACGGTGAAATTCCTGATAATCACCCATTGAATGAAAATAATCTATATCATCAGGCATTAGAAGATGTGGAACTGCTTTTGGAAGCAGGGGATGCATTTGATGAAGGAAAAATCGCTCAGGGAAATCAAACGCCGGTTTTCTTTGGATCAGCCTTAACAAATTTTGGTGTTCAGACTTTCCTGGAAACATTTTTGCAGTTTGCGCCTGCACCCTATGCACATCGAACAGAGGATGGGGAAGAAGTCAGTCCTTATGAAGAAGAATTCTCTGGTTTTGTTTTTAAAATTCAGGCGAATATGAATCCGGCCCATCGGGATCGGATTGCTTTTGTACGTATTTGCTCAGGTACGTTTGAACGGGGAATGGATGTTACTCTTGAAAGAACCAGTAAAAAAATTAAGCTTAGCAATGTGACTCAGTTTATGGCAGATGCCAGAGAAAACGTTGAAGAAGCGGTTGCTGGAGACATCATTGGGGTCTATGACACTGGGAATTACCAGATTGGAGACAGTCTTTACGAAGGTAAGCTAAAGGTTAAGTACGAAGAACTGCCGTCATTTACGCCAGAGCTGTTTATGAAGGTTACAGCAAAAAATGTCATGAAGCAAAAATCATTTCATAAAGGCATGTATCAGCTTGTTCAAGAAGGAGCTATTCAGTTATACAAGACATATCTGACAGAAGAATATATCATCGGGGCAGTCGGACAACTGCAGTTTGAGGTTTTCCAGCATCGAATGATGAATGAATACAATTCTGAGGTGATAATGACACCAATGGGATCGAAAATCGCCCGGTGGATTAAACCAGAAGATTTGGATGAACGCATGAGCTCAAGTCGGAATATTCTGGCCAAGGACCGTTTTGATCAGCCGCTGTTCTTATTTGAAAATCAGTTTGCTATGCGTTGGTTTGCGGACAAATATCCAGAGGTCGAGTTAAGTAGTCTATTATAAGCAAAAACATCCGGCAGCTGTTGAGCTGCTGGATGCTTTTTTGTTTTAGTTCATTTCAGGAGCTTCTGATTAAAGCACCGGCTAAAGGAATTGAAATTTCTGTGATGCCCTTCAGTTCAATAACTTCTATCTTATCATTTTGAACCAATTCTTTCGGCAAGCGTTTCAAAAAGAATTTCAAGATTTCGTTGGCCTCGGCTTTTCTAATTGCCCGCTTTTGGTTCAAAATTAGAATCTCTACATGGCTTTCTGCTTCAGAGTAGACTACTGTAGTATTCCCTGCGGAATATACTTTGACAAATTGAGCGTCTGTATTTTCCAGCTGCTTATTTACCAAGTTTCTGTGACTGTTGGTAACATTAACTAATTTCATACATCTCACCTCTATTTCTTTCCTATTTTTCTTCGAAATATGTAAACTATAACGCACGTTAATTATAAATGGCTTTTTTTCAAATAAAAAGAATTATGCTTAAATTTTACCATAAAACTTGGGTCAGGTATAAAAAATTGGTTTATTTTTTTGTTTTTTTATCCATTTCCTTTAATTTGTAAAAAAACCCCAATCAGTCTTGTTTATGGACAGGTTGGGGCTTAGTATATTCTTTTCTAATAAACGGAGCTGTTATTCTTTATTTACTCAGTTTTTGTATCGACAGCATCATCTGCTTTAAGTTCTTCAGCAGCAGACTTTTGTGTTGTCACAATAATCTTGTCTTCATCTGTTAATTCAGCTGCTAGAGCTGTATCTTCGGGATGGTCCAAATAGTACTCTGCGATACCATCTTCTATTTGTTCCTGAATGGTCCGTCTTAATGGTCTAGCACCCATTGCAGGATCATAGCCAAGGTCAACGAGTTTTTCCTTCACCTCGATTGGCACCTCAATATGAAGCTTTTGCGGAGCCAATAGCTGGTTCACTTCGTTCAGCATTAATGTGACAATTTTCAACAGGTCTTCTTTGCTCAATGCACTGAATTCTACAATGCCGTCAAATCTGTTTAAAAATTCTGGTGTAAAGAAATTATTCAGCTGACCAAGAATAGAGCGGGTTACGCCTTCACGGGCAGCACCAAAACCGACATTAGCTTCAATTTTTCCGCTTCCGGCATTACTAGTCATAATGATGATAGTATCCTTGAAACTGACTGTTCGTCCCTGAGCATCTGTCAAACGGCCATCATCCAAAATCTGTAAGAACATATGCAGAACATCCGGATGGGCTTTTTCAATTTCATCCAATAGAATCAGACTGTAAGGATTCCGACGGACTTTTTCAGTCAGCTGACCGGCTTCATCATAGCCGACATAACCTGGAGGAGAACCAATCAGTTTTGATACACTGTGTTTCTCCATGTATTCACTCATGTCAAAGCGGACCATCGTATCTTCTGAACCGAATAATTCAAAGGCTAACTGTTTAGCCAGCTCAGTTTTACCCACACCAGTTGGTCCAACAAAAAGGAAGGAGCCAATTGGACGGTTCTTTTTGCCTAAGCCTACCCGATTTCTACGAATCGCTTTCGCTACTTTATCAACAGCCGCATCTTGCCCGATTACATTTGCTTTCAAATCATCAGACAGATTTTTCAGCTGTGTTTGCTCTTTTTCTTTCAGCTCGCCGACTGGAATTCCTGTCCGCTGCTCAACAATCGCTTCAATAACTTTTTCTGTGATAACCGGCATTTCATCATCGCTGACTTGTTTTTCCTTCATAACCTGCAGCTTGTTAATCTGATCACGGTAGTAAGCAGCTTTTTCAAAATCTTCTTCGGCAGAGGCTTGTTGTTTTTGCTGTTCTGCTTCCGCTAATTTCCGCTCAATGGTTTTTGGATCAGCAATCTGAATTGTTAGGTTCATTTTTGAACCAGACTCATCAAGCAAGTCAATTGCTTTATCAGGTAGAAAACGATCTTGAATGTAACGGTTGGAAAGATAAGCAGCAGCCTTAATCGCTTCATCAGTGTATTTCACATGATGATAATCTTCATAGCGCTTTTGAAGTCCTTGCAAAATTGCAATAGTTTCCTCTACTGAAGGCTCGTCTACACGAACTGGCTGCATTCTACGTTCTAATGCGGCATCTTTTTCAATAATCCGATATTCGGTTAATGTAGTAGCTCCGACCATCTGCAGCTCACCTCTAGCAAGTGCCGGCTTCAGGATATTTCCTGCATCCATATTTCCATCACCAGCTGCTCCGGCACCAACTAATTCATGAACTTCATCAATAAACAGGATAACATTTTCCGCTTGTTTGATTTCCTCAATCAATTTTTGCATTCTTTCTTCAAACTGACCTCTGATACCTGTTCCTTGAACAAGAGAAGCAACATCTAAGCGAATCACTTCTTTTTCAAGCAGCTTTTGAGGAACATCGCCATCGATTATTTTTTGGGCTAGTCCTTCTACAACTGCAGTTTTACCAACACCAGGCTCACCAATCAAAACAGGGTTATTTTTGGTTCTTCTGTTTAGGATTTCAATTACACGTTTGATTTCGTCATCACGTCCGACTACGGGGTCGATGTCGCCTTTTCTGGCAGCTTCAGTTATATTGATGCCATACTCGCCTAGTAAGCCGGAAGCTTGTCCTCCTCCTCGCGGCGGTTGTCCGTTAAAGCCGTTGCCATCGCCAAATTGTGTTGGCGGCGTCTGCTGACCTAAGCGGTCTCCCTGCTGCATTTGCTGAGAAAGAGAGCGGTATAAATCATCTAAGCTTCCAAAGCCAAACGGGTCCTGAGACATCGTAGGGGAAGTATTATTTGCTTGTGCTTTTAATTTTTGATAGCAGCTTTGGCAATAGTCCAGCTGTTTCCTTTGACCATTGACATTTGCATATAAGTGAATCGTAGCTTCATTTTGCTTACAGTTTTGACAAATCATCTACTAAAACACGTCCTTTCACTTTTAAAAGAAATCAGTCAAATAAAAGGTCAAAAAAACAACTGACCTTTATTGACCTTTGAGATTATTATAGCATGTTTTATTGAAGAATCAAGTATTTCAACTCGTTATGTATAAGTAATAAACCTTGCTAGAATCTCAAGTTTAGACAAATCAGCGGCTTTCATTTAAAATAATAGAGATTTCAAAAAGGGAGGTGGAAATTTCCTATGTTCGAAAACCCGTTTGAGGAACGAATTCAGCAGCTGAAAGAGGGGGAAATCAGCGAAATAGTCGTTGAGAGAAACGATTTCAATCTATTCAGAGAGGCCTGGAAAGTTCTTCCTGATCGGACTAAAATTATCGGGGAAGCTGGGCTGAACGGAGAAATTATTTACCGATTCGTTAAATAGTTTGAAAAGGTTTACGTGATTCCTTAAAAAATCGTTGAAAACAGTTGTAACAATATCAAAAAAATGGTAATCTTAAAAATTGAAAGGGTTGTTCCAAAGGCGCTTTTGTGTTGTTAAGAAAACCCTAACATAAAAAAATATTTTACTTACGAAGGAGACCGATTCATATGGAAAAGAAAGACTTTCACGTTGTAGCAGAAACAGGGATTCACGCACGTCCAGCTACATTACTAGTACAAACTGCAAGCAAATTTAACTCTGATATTAACTTAGAGTACAAAGGTAAATCAGTTAACCTTAAGTCAATCATGGGAGTTATGTCTCTTGGTGTAGGCCAAGGCTCTGACGTAACTATCACTGTAGACGGTGTTGACGAAGCGGACGCAATTGCTGCAATCGTTGAAACAATGAAAAAAGAAGGATTGTCTGAATAATGTCTGAGATGCTTAAGGGAATTGCCGCAAGTGATGGTGTTGCAATTGCTAAAGCCTATCTTCTTGTACAACCAGACCTTTCTTTCAGCAAAACTTCTGTAGAAGATACTGCAGCTGAAGAAGCTCGTTTAGATGATGCATTAGCAAAATCTACAGTAGAACTTCAGGCTATCAGAGAAAAGGCAGCACAAAGTCTTGGTGAAGAAGAAGCACAGGTTTTTGATGCACACTTAATGGTTTTGGCTGATCCGGAAATGATCGGACAGATCAAACAAAATATTCAAGATAACAAAGTAAATGCTGAAGCCGGTTTGAAAGAAGTTACTGATATGTATATCGGTATGTTCGAAGCAATGGACGATAATGCGTACATGCAGGAACGTGCTGCTGATATCCGCGACGTAGCAAAACGTGTTTTAGCACATTTACTAGGGGTAACTTTACCAAACCCTTCAATGATCAACGAAGAAGTAATCGTCGTTGCTCATGACTTAACTCCAAGTGATACAGCTCAGTTGGATAGAACGTATGTAAAAGCCTTTGTTACCGACATTGGCGGACGTACATCGCATTCAGCGATTATGGCTCGTTCACTGGAAATCCCTGCAATCGTGGGAACAATGGAAATCACTGCTAAAGTTAAAGCCGGCGACATTTTAGCTGTTAACGGTATTGATGGAGATGTGATTTTAGATCCTACAGATGCAGAAAAGGCTGACTTTGAAGCTAAAGGGAAAGCATACGCTGACCTGAAAGCCGAGTGGGAAAAGCTGAAAAATGCAAAAACAGAAACTGCTGACGGCAAACATTTTGAGTTAGCTGCCAACATTGGTACACCAAAAGATTTAGAAGGTGTTCATAATAATGGCGGTGAAGCGATTGGTTTATACCGTACAGAATTCTTGTATATGGATTCACCTGATTTCCCAACAGAGGAGGATCAGTACGAAGCATATAAAGCTGTTCTTGAAGGCATGGATGGCAAGCCAGTTGTTGTTCGTACGATGGATATCGGCGGAGACAAAGAGCTTCCTTACCTGCAGCTGCCTCATGAAATGAATCCATTCTTAGGTTACCGTGCATTGCGTATCAGCTTATCTGAACAAGGAGACGATATGTTCCGTACACAAATGCGTGCGTTGCTTCGTGCTTCAGTTCATGGTAATCTGCGAATCATGTTCCCAATGGTTGCTACTCTGAAAGAATTCAGAGCAGCGAAAAAAATCTTTGATGAAGAAAAACAAAAATTAGTAAGTGAAGGAAGCACAGTTTCTGATACGATTCAAGTTGGTATCATGATTGAGATTCCTGCAGCAGCAGTGATTGCTGACAAATTTGCTAAAGAAGTTGACTTCTTCAGTGTTGGAACAAATGATTTGATTCAGTATACAATGGCTGCTGACCGTATGAATGAACGAGTTTCTTACTTGTACCAACCATATAACCCATCAATTCTACGTTTGATTAAAAACGTTATTGATGCAGCACACGCTGAAGGAAAATGGGCTGGTATGTGTGGAGAGATGGCAGGAGATCAAACAGCTGTACCTCTATTAGTTGGTATGGGACTGGATGAATTCTCTATGAGCGCAACATCAATCCTGAAAACTCGCAGTTTGATGAAACGTTTGGATACTACTAAGATGGCTGAACTAGCGGATCGTGCTCTTAACGAGTGTGATACTATGGAAGAAGTCGTTGAATTGGTTGAAGAATACACAAAATAAGTCATATTTAAATCATTACCTAGACAGATTCACTCTGACTAGGTAATGATTTTTTGTATTCAATTAGAGCGATTTTTAAGATTCAACACAATAAAATTTTATTAAAATGATTTATTCTTAACAAATAACTAATCTTCTTGCTGTATAGTGAAAGCCAGTAAAATTTTTAGGAGGACTACTATGAAACGTAAACAAAAAATCAGTGCAATCGCTTTGGCGATGCTTTTATTATCTGTCGGTTTATATAACGGAAAAACGGCTTTAGCAACAGAAGAAAGTACTGGAGCAGCAACAGAGAGCTCAAGTACGACTGAGACCTCCAGCAGCTCTGAAGAAGCGCTGCAGATTAATGCTGTTGCATTGGGAAATGCTCTGACAAAGGAACAGCAGGACTACACACTGGAGAAGCTTGGTATAAAAGGAGAAACCCCAATCTATACAACTAATGGTCAGGATTTGATGAGCTTTATTCCCGATGGGGGATTCAATGCGGAATGGGCTGTTTATAGTTCTGTGCGTATGGAGACGGAGCAGAAGGGCTCGGGGATTACTGTGGATATTGCCACACCTGAGAATATCACTAGAATTACTGCTGCACAGTATCAAAATGCCGCTTTAACAGCAGGAATTTCTGATGCGAAACTGACAGTTGCTTCGGCCGTGCCAATCGACGGTTCCGGCGCGTTAGCCGGCGTCTATAAGATTGTTGAAGAATCAGGCGGAATAATCAACAGAGACCGTGTAGAGGTCGCTCAGGACGAAATGGACGTACTCTCTAAAATCACTGAAGAAAATAAAGAAAAGGACGGCTATACAGATGAAGCGTTAAATGCTGCACAGGAACAAGCCAAAACGGAATTGGCAGCTAAAACAGCCGATGGTCAGACGTTAACTCAAAAAGATATCCAGGAAGCTGTAGAAAAGGCTTTGAAGAGTCAAGGAATAGAAGATGTGATGACCTCAGATCAGGTAACTGAGTTGACTACCTTAATGAGCGACATGAAAGACAAGAATATTTTTGAGGATTTCGTAGGAGAACTGGACTTAACCAAAGCTAAGGAACAGCTCCAAGAGAAATCAAAAGGTGTGTGGGAGCATATTAAGAGCTTCTTTACTGGGATTTGGAACGCTATTACTGGCGGGGAATAGCAAGCCTAATTAAGCTCAATGAAGTGAAGAACAAAGTAGATATATGGCTGCAGAGGTTGTTACAAAAGTGTTCAGCTCCGAGAAAGCTGCTTTTGGAATACCGTTTATTCGGTTTTAGGGATGTCAAAAGTCTGGGATTTTGTTTATGTCCCGGACTCTTTTTTTCGGATAAAACGGCAGCTGGATAATTGGTTTTAATACGGAATAATTGCTGACAAAATCAAAATATGCTTCAATAGGATGAAAAGCATCGGAGGAGTAGCAATGACATTGAATTATCAAGATATTGAAAATGCTGTGAATCAAGAGGAAAATGCAGGAGGTTTTGCTTTGTTGATTCAGCGCTTTAAGAATCTAGGGGTCAAGCGATATGATTACTTTGTAGAAGAAGGAGTCTACCGCTACTATGATGAAAATTCAACTATTGATTTGCGAATGAACGGTGTTGCTAAAACTGTTGCAGAACAGCCTTCAGCTTCAGGCATAAAGGCAGCTGTGACAAAGGCTCAGGCAGGTATGATTGATTTTGAGGGCTTCTGTCAGCTCGCCGGAAAAGCGGGGATTAGTTATTGGATAACTGATTTAGAGCAGATGGTAGTTTCTTATCGGGATGTTAAAAAAAATGAGATACTAGCTGAGCCGATTCCGCTGATTACTGAACAATAATTGAAGAATTGTCTTGAATCATAAAAAAACAGAAATTCTTCTGATGGATATCATCTAAAATATTTACATTTATCCAGTGATAGTGTACTATTTAAAGGTATGCATAAAGCAAATATGATGTATAAATAATGTTATTCGGAGGGAATTTAATGTCTGCGAAATGGGAAAAAAAGGGCACGAATGATGGTGTGTTAACTTTTTCAATCGATAGCCAAACAATCGAAAAAGGCTTAGTACAAGCTTTTAACAAAGTAAAGAAAAACCTGAATGTTCCAGGTTTCCGTAAAGGGAAAGTATCTCGTCAAGTATTTAACCGTATGTATGGTGAAGAAGCATTGTACGAAGATGCATTGAATGCTGTTTTACCAGAGTCATATGAAGCAGCGGTAAAAGAAGCAGCTATCGAACCAGTTTCTCAACCTAAAATTGACGTTGAAAGCATGAATAAAGGTGAAGACTGGGTTATCACTGCAGAAGTAACTGTAAAACCAGAAGTAAAACTTGGTGAATACAAAAATCTGACAGTTGAAAAACAAGACCGTGAAGTAACAGAGGAAGATGTTGATGCACGTTTGAAGCGTGAACAGGAATCTTTAGCTGAACTGGTTATTAAAGAAGATGAAGCAGCTGTAGACGGCGATACTGTAGTTATTGACTTTGAAGGCTTCAAAGATGGTGAAGCATTTGAAGGCGGAAAAGGTGAAAATTACGCTCTTGAGTTGGGTTCAAACTCATTTATTCCTGGCTTTGAAGCACAGCTGGTAGGTAAAAAAGCCGGTGAAGAAACAGAAGTAAAGGTTACTTTCCCAGAAGATTACCAAGCTGAAGATTTAGCTGGTCAAGATGCTGTATTCAATGTTAAAATCCATGAAGTGAAAGCAAAAGAATTACCTGAACTGGATGATGATTTTGCAAAAGATGTAGATGATTCAATTGAAACATTAGCTGAGTTGAAAGAAAAATACCGTACAGAGCTGACTGATGCTAAAGTAGCAGCTGCTGAAGAAGCGAAAGATGAAGCAGCTATTCGTTTAGCCGTTGAAAATGCTGAAATCGTTGATTTACCACATGTGATGGTGCACGATGAAGTTCACCGTTCGATGGATGAATTCCTAAACAACATGCAGCGTCAAGGAATCGCTCCTGATATGTACTACCAGTTAACTGGTACAACTGAAGCAGACCTGCATAAGCAGTTTGAAGGGGAAGCGGAAACTCGTACAAAAACCAATCTTGTGATTGAAGCAATTGCAGATGCAGAAGCTATTGAAGTATCTGAAGCAGATATTGAAGCTGAAATCAAAGATTTGGCTGAACAATACAATATGCCGGAAGATCAAGTTCGCCGTGTGCTGACTGAAGATATGCTGAAACATGATATCCGCATGAAGAAGGCTGTTGAAGTAGTAACTGAAACAGCGACTGAAAAATAAACCAGGTATGCTGAATTGAAAATGAGGTCGGGCTTCGTCCGGTCTCATTTTTTGTTTCATTCATACAAGTCAGCATAAATAGCATAATCGATAACCGTATGCTATAGTTTAATTATGTAGTTTTGCTTGTACAAGTTGTTTCGGCACATTTAATTATTTGTTATAGTACTTTTTTGAAACAGATTGATAGACTAAACAAAACCAATGAGATAGTCACTGTCTGATAGAGATTGCTATCGATAATTTACTAACTAATGATGAAGGAGGGGATAGAATGAAAAAAACTGGAAAAATGTACATGATGGCTCAATTGAGAAGCAGCTCTTCTGAAGAATTAACAGAGCTGTTGAAAGACTGGCTAAGTTTTATAAGAATTCTGACAGATCCCCAATACTATCGGATAGACGATGATGATACACAGCCGTTTGATTTATTCGCAATCAAGGATCGATTTGAACAATTGACAGAAAAGGATAATCTCTGGCTGAAGCTCCACGCAGATGGTGGAGAATTTCAAATACATGTTTCCGGTTTATCTATCATGGAGCGAAATATTCTTGATGCTGAGGTATTCTCAAAGTATCAAGGAATGATAGAGAACTATTGTGACACTAGAATGGAAAAATGTGGTATTTACGGGTATGTACGCTCTTTGGATGAGTATCTTTACAATAATGTAGAACGTCCGGATAAACGTGATTTTGAGACTGCAGACGAGCTTAGGCAGCTGCCGAAAAGATACAACAATAACAAAGAAGTGGTTGTTGACTGCAATCAGCTAGCCGGCTATGATATATTTTTTAAAGGTCTTTGTCTGACTTCTTGTTGGAAAATGTATTACTCCAGCTTGTATTATCAGATTATTCCCAAACAAATTTTTCAGGAAGTACAACGTGTCCAGACGATTGAAGAATTGAAAAACGATGTAGTGAAAATCTCATTGTTTATCAATCCGTTCAAATGGGATGCAGAGGTCAATCAAGATTTTCAGCAATTCTATAGAGAACAGATTGGCGTGGATCAGCTGGTTTGGAATAACGGCGTAGGAATCCTGAAGGCACCGGTTATTGAATTTGCTTTTATTGACCAGGTTGTTCAGACTGTTCAATATCAGAACGATCAGCTCCAGCCTGTTGAAAAGAAGAAGGCTACTTTTTTTGTAACACGCAGCAGCGATTACCTGCGGAATCTTTATTCAGAAAATCGAACAAAGGGGATTTTAAATGTTCAGGCATACTTCCCTTGGATTGATCATCCTGGTAAGAAAATGATGAATTATCGTGTAGTTAATCCTGAATTGGCTCTAGATAGAGGCGTTTCAGCGTATGAATTCTACATAAGACAATATCTGGAAATCAAGGTAGTAGATGAGAAATATGAATCTTACTTAGCAGTTTTACGCTTTTACTTGCCGGATGATGCACTTAAAGAGCTTCCGTTGGATGAGCTTCAGCATAGATTGTTTGATGCGAATATCAGTAATATGAATCAGAAAGAAGAAGCTGTGTATTTTGATTTGAAAAAAGCAGAAAATCATCTGAGAGTAGCGTTTTTAAGCGCAGATCAGTTAGATCCGGATGAGTTAAGTCTTGTACACAGAGAAGAATAATTGCATGATTAGAGATAAAAGGCTAGGATAAAAGTGCTTTATTTTAAGAAATAGACCGTTTATTTGGATTTAGGCAGACTAAGGGTTTGGGAATTTGTTATTATCCCAAACTCTTATTTTTTTATTTATTTATATTATGAGTATTTTATTTGGGAGGTTTCCCAAGTTGGTTTCGTGATTTGGCTAAGGTCAATTTGAGTTTACTAAGCAGACTTTATATAATAAAAGTGAGCTTGTCTGAGAAAATTTTGTAAAGCAGCATTTTTATCGATTATTATGAATGAGGCTGGTTGCTAAAACTTGCAAATATGGCAAGAATGTTAAAAACTTGATAATTTAAAACAGGAAGAAGAGGATTTGATGACAAAGAACATTTTGATAGTAGACGATGATAAAGAACTTTGTCAGCTCTTGAAAAGGCAGCTACAGCTGGAAGGCTACCATGCAGTCGTTAGTTATGCTGGTCAAGAAGGTTTGACTGCGTTTCGTAAAGGTCGTTTTTCTCTAGTTTTACTGGACGTAATGCTGCCGGATAAAAGTGGTTTTGAACTGTTGACAGAGATTAGAAAAACCAGTACAGTTCCAGTTTTGATGCTTACAGCAAGGGATTCCGAGATAGATAAGGTATCTGGACTACGCATGGGGGCTGATGATTATTTAACGAAGCCTTTTCTGCTTAACGAGCTGATTGCCAGAGTTCAGTCGATGATTCGCAGGTATACAGTTTTCAGTCAGCCGGATGAAGGAGAACAGCTGCATTTTCCTGGTCTTATACTAGATTATTCTAAGCGGCAGGCCAAGCTGAATGATTCTCTGCTGCGGCTCACTGCAAAAGAGTTCGAGCTGCTCTATTTTCTCGCCTCTGAACAGGGACGGGTTTACACAAAAGAACAAATCTATACCTATGTGTGGAAGGGGACTTATGCTTACGACGACAGCAATATTATGTCGTTCATTAGTAAACTGAGGAAGAAAATTAGAAATGAACAGCTTCAGCTTGATTATATTGAAACGGTGCATGGTATTGGCTACAGATTTAACCCGGAGGTATAAGGATGATTTTATATACTATGTTGATTGGCTTGTGCGCAATTATCGTGCTTCAGTACCTGGCAGCTGGAAAAACGAAGAAACAGCTAGCGGCTATTTCTGAAACACTGGATGATGTGGCAGCTGGTAATCTTGACCGCAGATTATACGCTTGTGAAGGGGATATAACGAGTGAAGTCGTTTATAAAATCAACGAAGTTGTTATTCAAGCTAAGATACGGGCGGTAGAACTAGACAAAGCGGAAGCAGCTTATAAAAAGCTGGTTACAGGTCTATCTCATGATATTCGGACACCGTTGACTTCATTAATGGCTTATTTGGATGTTTTAAGCAGTGAACCTCTTTCACATGAACAGCAGCAGCTTTTTGAAACTGCTAAAAATAAGGCGATACATTTAAGCAAGTATGTAGAGACACTGTTTGAATGGTCCAAGTTGGAATCTGGCGAAGAGGTTTACACGTTTGAAAAGGAAAATTTGAGTGAATACACCAGACAGGTAGTAGCGGATTGGCTGGCAGATTTTGAGGCTGGAGGACTGCAGCTGCAGTTTGACATTCCTGAAGAGCCCATTTTCATATGGACAGACAAGACAGCATATCATCGGATTTTGAGCAATATTTTTTCCAACATCCTTCATCACAGCGAAGCAAGCTGCTTGTCTCTATCAATCGGCAATCGTTCCGATTCAGTTGTAATAAAAATATCAGATAATGGAGTAGGTATAGCGGCAGAAGAACTGCCGCATATTTTTCAAAGATTATATAAATGCGATAATGCCCGCTCCGTTCATAGTAACGGCTTGGGACTTTCAATTGCGCAGGAGCTTGTTTATAAATTAGCTGGGCAGCTTTCTGTCGAGAGTGAGCAGGGGACAGGGACGACCTTTAGTATCGTATTTTCAAAAAGTATGATTAAGTCATGATTTCAGCAAGGTTTTAACAAGGTGTGTTTGCTATGATTTGATTGAAGGGAGGAAAAACAATATGGAAAAACCTCTTGTACTATCAACAAGTCGTCTTACCAAAAAATATGGAGATCAGGTAGTTATAGGCGGTATTGACATGTCTGTGAAAAAAGGTAGAATTTATGGTCTCATAGGAAGGAACGGTGCAGGAAAAACAACAATAATGAAAATGATTCTAGGCTTGACGGCTGTTTCATCGGGGGATATCTGGTTGTTTAACCAGCCACTTAAACAGAATGAAGAAAAACTGTATCCAAGAGTTGGTTCAATCATTGAGACGCCTTGCTTTTACGCACATCTAACAGGCACAGAGAATCTGAAAATATTTGCCCGGCTTCGTGGAACGATTAGCAAATCTGCAGTAGAACAGGCATTGACAGTGGTGGGACTGCCTTTCGAGGACCAAAAACCCTTTTCAGCGTATTCTATGGGGATGAAGCAGCGGTTAGGAATTGCTAATGCTATACTGAATGACCCAGAGCTTTTGATTCTTGATGAACCGACCAATGGACTTGATCCAATTGGAATTGCTGAGATGCGCGTCTTTTTAAAAGACTTGAGCCGAGAACAGGGCAAAACTATTATTATCTCCAGTCATATTCTTTCAGAAATTACTTTGCTTGCGGACGATATAGGGATTGTTCATAACGGTGTTTTACTGGAAGAATGCTCAGTTGCTGAGTTAGAAGAACGGGCAGTAGAGTATATCTTGCTAAAGACAGAAGATATAAAGAGGACTGTTTATCAGTTGGAAAACGAGCTTGGCATCGAGAAATATACTGTTGAAGAATCTGGTTTTATCAAAATATATGATAAAAAAGTCTCTATTTCTTTTATTGGGAAAGCGTTGATTGATAATGGGATAGGTATCACCCATCTGGAGCAGAAAATCAGTAATTTAGAAGATCATTTTAAGCTGCTTACAGGAGGTGGTATTAGTGGATAATGTACTAGCTGCTGAACTGCGAAAGGTTAAGAAAAATAGAATGATAGGTATTGGGTTTCTGATTGTTTGTGCAGTTCCTGTACTGTTTATATTGAAAAGCCTGTTGATAGATGAAACCCTCTTTTCATATCAAGAATGGATGCAAGGCATTTCGATGTTCCTCTACATGATTTTTCCAGTGATAAGCGGACTCGTCATCACTCAGCTGATTCAAAAAGAATATGAAGAAAAGACAGTGATTAATAATTTGACTGCTCCAGTGAAGCGTAGTTATTTTATTGCAGCGAAGCTTATTGTTTGGGCTATCTGGTATCTTTTGACGCTGGCATCAACCGTTTTAATTACCATAATCGGCAGCTTTTTATTCTATGACTCAAGTATAGTTAGTCAAGGCATATCTTTAGTTTGGACAGGTCTTGTAAAAACTGGGACTTTTAGTTTTGTAGCTTTCATGCCGGTATTGTGGATAGCTGTCAAACAAAGAACACTTTTTTATCCAGCGATTCTGTTCACCTTACTGTTTACCGGACTTCAGGTAGCTGGATCACAAATATCTCTGGAGATGCTTCCATTAGGAAGTGTAGTTCCTTGGTCAGCTGTCAGTATCTTACAATTGATAGACGACGGAAGTATTTACTGGTATGTGTGTCTGGCTTCAATTGTGATATCAGGACTTTTAGGCTGTCTGCTGGCTATTTGGACATTTAAAAGGCAGGATTTATGAGTAGGGAGGATTTGGGATGAGAGAGGAAAATGCTGATAAGCAGACACCCCTCATAGAAAAGGATAGTTCTTTCCTTTTCGGAAAAAAAACGAAGATAGATGAAACTATGTTTTCTCTTTTCTAAAAAGAAAAGATCATCGCTGTTTTATCTCTACGCTACTTTTCTTTACTTAAAGCTGCGTTCTTCAAGGTTTTTCTTTAGTTTTTTCCTTTTAACGATACTTATTAAAATAGGGGCTGTGACATTAGTATGCCTCAGTCCCTTAAATCCGGATAAACGGTGTTTCAGAAGTAACTTCTTCGACAATAAGGCGGAAATTCGCAAAAATTTGTGGAACAATTTTCGGAATTTCCGCCTTATTGCTTGAAGCTGAACACTTCTGTCACAACCTCTATTTTAGACAGTTCATTCATTCACTAATTTTATCAAAATTTTGTAATTAAACCGCTGTTTTAGCTACAGGCTTTTTTATTAAACCGACGATTACTGCTGATACTGCTGCACCAATCGCAATAAAGAGTAAATACATCACGGGGTTGGATAATAATAATGCAACGAAGATTCCGCCGTGAGGAGCTAAGAGACGAATCCCCATTCCGCCAACTAAAGCACCAGTTAGTGCAGAGCCGGCAACAAAACCAGGGATGACACGCAGCGGGTCAGCAGCAGCAAAAGGAATCGCTCCTTCTGTAACAAAGGATAGACCCATAACTAGATTTGTCAAACCGGCATCTTTTTGATCTTGTGTAAACTTATTTTTAAATAGCAGAGTAGCAATAAAGATTGCCAATGGAGGAACCATGCCACCAGCCATTACAGCTGCCATGATGACACTGCCGCCTTCTGTCAGAGAAGCTGCAATAGAGGCTGTCCCAAAGACATAAGCTGCTTTATTAATTGGACCACCTAGGTCAATTGCCATCATGCCGGCCAACAAAGCTCCCAGTAAAGCAGCATTGGTTCCGTCAAGACTCAGTAGGAAACTATTTAGGCTGTCATTGATAAATTTCATTGGAATATTAAGTAATAGCATGGCACCACCAGTAATCAGCAAACCAAATACTGGGTAGAACAAAATTGCTTTAATCCCATCTAATGATTTTGGCAGATAGCTAAATAGTTTTTTCAGACCAATAATAATATAGCCGGCCAGGAAACCGCCGATTAAAGCGCCTAGAAACCCAGCACCGCCAGTATTTGCTAACGCTCCAGCAGCAAAGCCGACAATCAATCCGGGGCGATCTGCAATACTTGATGCGATAAAACCAGCCAAAACAGGAAGCATAAAACCAAAGGCAGCACTACCGATTTGATTGAACCAACTGGCTATTTCGTTATAATTTCCCAAACTAGAAAGCTGATCCTGAGGAACGCCAAAAAACTGGTCAATCATGAAGGATAGGGCAATAGCAATTCCGCCGCCGATAACAAATGGCAGCATATGAGAAACTCCATTCATCAAATCTTTGTAAATACGTGAACCGATAGAACCATCAGCTGCAGAGTCTTCAGAGGAAGAGTCTGATCCGTGGCCGTGAAAGACCGGAGCGCTGCCATTAAGAGCTGTTTCAATTAGTTCCTGCGGTTTCCGAATGCCATCGCTAACTGGACGATTGACTAGTTTTTTTCCATCAAACCGATTCATTTCTACTTTCTTATCAGCCGCAACAATCACACCTTCTGCACGTTTAATGTCTTCGGCGGTTAGTCGATGTTTGATTCCTTCAGAACCGTTTGTCTCTACCTTGATATCGACACCCATTTCCTTCGCCATTTTCTTTAAAGCGTCTTCTGCCATATAGGTGTGGGCAATTCCAGTAGGACAAGCCGTAACAGCAACGATAAATTTCCGATTGCTGTTCGTTGCTGCTTGTTCCTGTTCCAACTCCAGCTGTTCTTCTTTTGCTTTTTGCTGTTCAGCCTCCTGAAACAGGTTTTGAACTTCTTCAGGTGTCTGTGTTTCTTTTAGCTGAGCTACAAATTCAGGATTAACAAGCAATCTTGATAATGCAGCAAGAGCCTGCAGATGAGTATCGTTTGCCCCTTCCGGTGCAGCAATCATGAAGAACAGATAGGTCGGTTGTCCATCTAAAGCCTCGTAATCCACGCCGGCACTACTTTTTGCAAAAAGGACAGTAGCTTCTTTGACTGCTTTGTTTTTGGCATGGGGCATGGCAATGCCGTCTCCTAAGCCGGTAGAGGTTTGGGCTTCACGATCGAGTATACCTTGTTTGTAGGTTTCGATATCTGAAATACGACCGCCTGCATACATCTTTGCAACCATCTCATTAATAGCTCCCTGCTTATCCGTAGCTTGAAGGTCCATAATCATTACGTCTTTGACAAGTAAATCTTTGATATTCACATTAATTCCCCCTTATAATTGTTCAATTTCTACTTCATGCAGCAGTTCATTTATAAAATCGCCAGAAGCCAAATCGTCTGAGAAAGCTGTGGCACTGCCGGAGGCAACACTCCATTTAAATGCTTCAACTGGATCATTGGTTTCTACAAATTTTCCTACAAAGCCGGCAATCATCGAATCTCCGGCACCAACAGAGTTTTTCAAAGGCCGTTTTAAGATATTGGAGCGGTAAACAGCTTGATTAGTAAATAAGAGTGCCCCGTCTCCAGCCATTGAAACGATTGCATACTGAGCACCAGTCTTTAGCAAGGATTTTCCGTAAGGTAGAATGTCATCCACCGTTTGAAAGGATGTCTGATATAGCTCAGCTAATTCATGATTATTAGGTTTAACCAATAGTGGTTTATGAGGAAGAGCATTTTTTAAATCCGCTCCAGTTGTATCAATAACAAATTGAGCGTTGCATTGCTTAATCAATGCAATTAATTCGCCGTAAAAACCTTTTTCAAGAGCAGCTGGCGTACTGCCGGATAGGATGACAACATCTTCAGCGGTTAAGTGGGACAGTTGGTTTTTCAGCTGTGTCATTTCTGCTTCAAGGATGATTGGTCCCGCTCCGTTTATCTCGGTTTCAACAGTGGATTTTAGCTTGATGTTAATTCGGGTATCCGCTGCAATAGAAACAAAGTCTGTTGCTACTTTTTCTTTGTGGAGCCAGTCGTTGATGAAGTTTCCTGTGAAGCCGCCTATGAATCCCAGAGCAGTAGACTCAATTCCTATTCTTTTTAGAATTCTAGAAACGTTGATTCCTTTTCCACCTGGAAGCTTCAAATCGGATTTCATTCGATTCAATTTTCCAAGATTGACTTCATCTATATGGACAATATAGTCAATTGAAGGATTTAAAGTTATGGTATAAATCATTTTTCTACCTCCTGGATAATCGTTTTCTTTTGAAATTCAGGTAATAAATCTTTCGGACAGTGATCTACAAGTAAAATGACCTGTTCGATGTCTGCAACCTTAGTAAAAGTAACTTTATTCAGCTTGGTATGATCTGCCAGGATAAATGCCTGCTCGCCATGCTGAATGGCTAGTCTTTTTACAGAGGCCTCTTCCGGATCAGGAGTGGTCAAGCCAAACTCTGAATGGATGCCGTTCATGCCCATAAATACTTTGCTGAAACGAAACTGTCTTAATTGCTCTAAGCTGGTTGCACCGACAATTGCTTTAGTTGAAAGCTTCAATGTTCCACCTAAGATGATTGTGTTGATATTTAAATCAATGAGCTTGGCTGCATGATGTACAGAGTTGGTCACAGCTGTAATTTTCTTTTCAGCTAGATAAGGAATCATTTCAAGGGTAGTTGAACCAGCATCAAGATAGATAACATCACCATCCGTTACCTTTTCAGCAGCTAGTTTAGCGATTAATTGTTTTTCTTGAATGTTTTTGATTGTTTTTTCGTTCATCGTCTGTTCAGTACCCAAATCTGAGCGAAGCTTGGCGCCTCCGTGAATTCGTTCCAATAAATCAGCGGCTTCCAGTTCTTGTAAATCTCGTCTTATTGTTGATTCTGACGCGTTTAAAACTAAGGAAAGTTCCTGGGATTTAACGATTGAGTGCTTGTTCAGCAGCTCCATTATTTTTTGATGACGCTCTTCTGTAAGCATTTACATCCCTCTTTTCATTTGCTATCATATCATGATGCTTTATCTAAATCAATCAAAAACGTTCATTTAATTTCAAAAACATTCATTTGAGAAGAAATTATAAATGTTTTTTTGTTTTGAAATTTATTTGCGATTTTTTACAAAAAAATCTTTTTTGGTCTGGTGTGTTGGATGATTGTTTGTTAAGCTAGATAAGGAAAAAAGGTAATAAATCAGAAATACATAGCTCTATTTTTTATTTTTAAATGTTTGATAAATGAAAACTGGTTTATAACCGAATTAACAAAATAAGGATGTTAGGATGTTGAAAATGAAAGAAGAAATACGTGTCAAAGAGATTGCGAAGCTTGTGTCGCTGTTCCTCATGGTGGCCACCTGTGCAGTAGTCTGGAGCGGCTACGGTATACTGACTAGTGCAGCTAGTCAGCATATAGGGACAATTTTTACTATTGCCTTTTTAGTTATACTAGGGACCTCTCTGTCTGACTTTACTAAAAAAGATTGGTTATGGACTGGATTTATTACTATATTGATGGCAGTGCCTATTATTTTTTATCAAGACAATATGGGTTACCTCCGTTTTTATTCACAAATTCCATTTGTTTTAGCTTTCATATTTTTTGGCAGCAAAGTAAAAATGGATAAGAAATATTGTTTTACTTTTTTAGGTTTTAGTAGTTTGTATTCGGTTATTGCTTTGGTAAAAATGATTTTGGCAACATTTGAAATTGGCAGCAGTTCTTTGTGGATGAATGTAAATCTAATAGCTGGTTCAGTACTCTTTGTAACAATGCTGGGAATTATTATGCTGGATAAATTGGAAACAGAATATACCGTGATTTTTCAATTGATACTTGCTGTTGTTGCTATGATGACTGTTTTACTTTGTAAATCATGGACTTCGATGATTGCCCTCTTCATTTTTGTTGCTCTTATGTTTATAATCAAATTTGTACCGGCTATTCAAAAAATCGCAAAAAAAAGAAATTTTTGGCTAAGTATCTATAGTGGTCTGTTTATTTTTGCTCCAGTAATTTCCTATGTTGTTGTCGCTTTTGATGGATTTGGAACATCATTTAGCGGACGTGTAGATATTTGGATGTACTTTTTCAGAGCATGGAAGAACTCTACTAGTAGCATACTTATTGGAATGAAAGGAACATTTCACGATCCTGTACTCAATTTACCTGCACACAATGCGTATCTTGATGTTTTAGGTGCCTATGGCTTAATCGGCTATATTCTTCTTTTTGGCGGTATCTTAGGTCTCTTGTTTTGGCGAAAGCAGAAAGAATATTCGATAAATCAGGTTATTAGCTTATCCGCTTTTCTGATGGTGGGTCTTCATGCGTTTATGGAAAACTACCTAAATTCTTTCCATTGGATATCTCTTCTGTTTATTTTCTTAGCTGTCTTTATCAGCCAATCAAATGAAGCTGAATTACCAGTTTCAAATGAGCGTGTAGCTGAAGCGGCAAAAGCAGAAAGTACTGACATCGAAATTTAATGGTTCATTTATAATGTAAGTCTGGACAGCGGCTGTTTTACGCGCTGTCTTTTTTGTTTTCTTAGCTAATTTGGTATTTAAGCGTTTTTAGAATAAAATCCTATCAGAGTAATTGTTTTTAGAGAATTTCAGGGCTACTTTTGGTATAATAGTAAGGATTGAAATTAAAGGGAGGACGTTGAAATGGCTCCAAAGAATACCTTGGTTCAGGGAATGAATCCTAGACAAGCAGAAGCTGTTCTTCATACGGAAGGACCTCTTTTAGTGATGGCCGGCGCCGGCAGCGGCAAAACCAGAGTGCTGACACATCGAATTGCTTACTTGATAGAAGAAAAAGGAGTGAATCCCTGGAATATTCTGGCGATTACCTTTACGAATAAAGCTGCAAAAGAAATGAAGGAACGGGTTGTACGCCTTATGGAGCATGGAGGAGAAGATGTTTGGATTTCGACTTTTCACTCGATGTGTGTGCGGATTCTTCGTCGGGATATTGATCAGATTGGTTATAATCGAAATTTTACGATTATTGATTCTTCAGAACAACGGACACTGATGAAGCGGGTACTGGCAGAATTGAATATTGACCCAAAGAAGTACGATCCGCGGACAATTCTTGGGACCATCAGCAATGCGAAAAATGCCTTGCAGACACCGGAAAAAATGGCGAAGCTTCAGGGGAGTCTTTATGAGGAAATCGCAGCCAAATGTTATGCTTTTTATCAAAGAGAGCTTCGAAACAATCAGTGTATGGATTTTGATGATTTGATTATGAATACGATTCGGTTGTTTGAAGAACATCCAGATACGCTAGCATACTATCAAAACAAGTTTCACTATATTCATGTAGACGAGTATCAAGATACGAACCATGCGCAGTACATGCTTGTTAATATGCTGGCGGAACGTTTTCGCAATCTTTGTGTTGTAGGAGATGCGGATCAAAGCATTTATGGCTGGCGGGGAGCTGATATGCAGAACATTCTTGATTTTGAAACTGACTACCCCAACGCCTCTGTCATTCTTTTAGAACAGAACTACCGTTCAACCAAGAAAATTTTGGCAGCAGCAAACAACGTGATACAAAATAATAGAAACCGTAAAGATAAAAACTTATGGACTGACAATCTGGACGGGGAAAAAATTGTATATTACCGAGGGAACAGCGAGCGGGATGAGACTCAGTTCATTGTCCAGCAGATACAAAAAGAAATACAGGAAAACGAACGGATTTATGGTGATTTTGCAGTCTTGTATAGAACCAATGCTCAGTCACGTGTAATGGAAGAAATGCTGTTGAAATCAAATATTCCGTATACAATGGTCGGCGGGCATAAATTCTATGACCGGAAAGAAATTAAGGATATTCTTGGTTATTTAAATATCCTTTCTAATCCTATGGATTCGCTAAGCTTTGAACGGATTGTCAATTCTCCAAAACGGGGAATTGGAAAAACCTCGATTGAAAAGCTTCGACAATTTGCAGATATGCACGGCTGGCCAATGCTGGAAGCTGCTCAAAATGTTGAGCTTGCAAACATTTCTGGAAAGGCAGGCAAGGAGTTAGGCGGGTTTGGATTGATGATTCAAGAATTAACTCAAATGATTCCTTACTTGACAATTACGGAGCTGGTTAAAGAAATATTAGACCGCAGCGGCTACAAGGATGACTTGATTAGACAGAATAATTTGGAATCTCAGTCACGTCTGGAAAACTTGGATGAGTTTCTGACAGTTACACAGGAGTTCGATAAGCGTTATGCTCAGCAGGACGAGGAAAATGCTGAAGCACCGGAAGAAAAATTAGCGGTTTTTCTAAACGATTTAGCACTGGTATCAGATATTGATGACTTAGAAGAAAGTTCTTCTCAAGTAACACTGATGACTCTTCATGCAGCCAAGGGTTTGGAATTTCCAGTGGTGTTCCTAATTGGTATGGAAGAAGGGATTTTCCCGCTATCTCGTGCGATGCTTGAGGAAAGCGAGCTGGAGGAAGAACGGCGTCTGGCTTATGTAGGCATTACAAGAGCAGAAGAAGTATTGTTTATGACTAACGCTTACTCCCGGACTCTATATGGAAAAACACAGTATAATCGACCAAGCCGATTTTTAGAGGAAATTGAAGAGGAACTGTTTGATCGTCGGGGAATTGATTTCGCTGCGCAGCAGAGAGCAGTGCCTGCACGTGATCCTAAAATATTTAAGCCGATTTATAACCAACCGGTACAGAAATCGGTTTCTGCAAAAACAGCCAGTGGGGGCGAAGCACTGGATTGGAATGCCGGAGATAAGGTGAAGCATAAAGCCTGGGGAACAGGAACCATTGTCAGAGTTGGCGGCACAGGCAAAGACTTAGAGCTGGATATTGCTTTTCCAGAAAAGGGAATCAAGCGTTTACTGGCAGCTTTTGCTCCAATAGAGAAAATCTAGGAGGTTAGTTAGATGGAAAAAAATCAGCCGTTGACTTTAAGTGATGCAACAGAACGCGCAAAGGAATTACGGGTACAGCTGAACAATTATTCCCATGAATATTATGTAGAAGATCAGCCAACAGTAGAAGACTATGTTTATGATCGGCTGTATCAGGAGCTGGTAGACATAGAAGAAGCCTTCCCGGATTTGATTACCTCTGATTCGCCTACTCAGCGGGTTGGAGGCAAGATTCTTGCCGGCTTTGAAAAAGTAACTCATGAGGTACCGATGTACAGCTTGAACGATGGTTTTTCAAAAGAAGATATCTATGCATTTGATGAACGGGTTCAGAAACTGGCTGGCAAACAAGTCAGCTACTGCTGTGAACTGAAAATCGATGGTTTAGCTATTTCTCTCAAATATGAAAATGGGAATTTCGTTCAAGGAGCAACGAGGGGAGACGGGACAGTAGGTGAAAACATTACTGAAAATTTGAAAACCGTTAAATCGATTCCTTTAAAGCTGAAGCGTCCCATCTCTATTGAAGTCCGTGGAGAGTGCTACATGCCTAAGAAATCATTCGTTAACCTTAACAAAGAACGGGAAGAAGCCGGACAGGATATTTTTGCTAATCCAAGAAATGCGGCAGCAGGTAGTCTACGGCAGCTGGATTCGGCTATTACAGCAAAGCGAAACTTGAGTACATTTTTATATACAGTGGCTGATTTCGGACCTATGGAGGCTGAAACACAGTTTGATGCGCTAAATGAGCTGGGAGAAATTGGTTTGCGGACAAATCCGGAGCGAACGTTATGCAAGGATATCGATGAGGTATGGCGGTATATCGAAGAATATCATGAAAAACGGGAACAGCTGCCCTATGAGATTGATGGTATTGTTATTAAGGTTAATGATTTTGCCGTTCAGGATGAACTAGGCTTCACTGTAAAAGCACCACGCTGGGCAATCGCTTATAAGTTTCCGCCAGAAGAGGCCGAAACAGTTATTGAGGATATCGAATGGACGATTGGCCGAACAGGAGTGGTGACGCCAACAGCAGTAATGACCCCTGTACGTGTCGCTGGAACTACTGTTAGCCGGGCTAGCCTTCATAATGTTGATTTCATCAACATGAAGGGCATTCGCTTAAAGGATCATGTGATTATCTACAAAGCCGGAGATATTATACCAGAGGTTTCTCAGGTACTTGTAGACAAGCGTCCAGCAGACAGCAAGGCATTTGAAGCGCCTACTCATTGTCCTATCTGTGACAGCGAGCTGGTACATTTAGATGAAGAGGTTGCTTTACGTTGTATCAATCCAAAATGTCCGGCTCAAATTAAAGAAGGTCTTAGTCACTTTGTCTCAAGAAATGCCATGAATATTGATGGTCTGGGTCCTCGTGTTTTAGAGCAGATGTACGATAAGGAATTAGTTGCAGATGTTGCCGACTTATATTTTCTGACAGAAGAACAGTTAATGACTTTGGACAAAATTAAGGAGAAAGCAGCACATAATATCTACACAGCAATTATGGCAAGTAAAGGTAACTCTGTAGAGCGGTTAATCTTTGGATTAGGAATTCGTCATGTTGGTGCGAAAGCTGCGAAAGTACTAGCTGAACATTTTGGTGATTTACGTACAATAGCTGCAGCTGGGAAAGAAGAGGTGGTTGCTCTTGATTCTATTGGTGAAATTATTGCCGATAGTCTAGTAACTTACTTCGAAAATGAAGAAGTTCATGAGCTGATGAGCGAACTGGAACAGGCTGGAGTAAATCTGGAATATAAAGGGCTGCGTGCTGCACAGCTGGAAGCAGTTGAGTCTCCTTTTAAGGATAAAACGGTTGTACTGACTGGCAAGCTGGAAAAATATAATCGAGAAGAAGCAAAAGAAAAAATTGAAAGTTTAGGCGGGAAGGTCACGGGTAGCGTATCGAAAAAAACAGATATCGTTGTGGCTGGAGCAGAAGCTGGAAGCAAGCTTGCTAAAGCAGAGAGTCTAGGTGTGGAAGTCTGGTCGGAAGCTCAGATGGTAGAAGCATTGGATAACAGCCATGTAGAATAAAAATTGGCTTCGGCACTTCAGCAGCCAGCTAAATAGAAGTAAGAAATAAAGAAATCAGAAGATTTTCATGTTTTTCTGTATCTCTTTCAAATATCAGATATTTTTTATGATAGAATATAAAAAAATGTCTTTTTAAGACGAACACTCGCACTTATAGAGGAAAGAAGGGTATTTATGGCAATCAGTGAAGAACAAGTAAAGCATGTGGCCAAGCTGGCAAAGCTGTCATTTTCACCAGAAGAACTGACAGGTTTTACTGAACAGTTAGGGAAAATAATCGATATGGTTGAACTTCTTGAGGAAGTGGATACGGAAGGCGTTCCTTTTACGTCAAATGTTGTTGAAACAATTAATGTGATGAGAGAAGATCAGTCAGTGCCGGGAACAGATAGAACTGATTTGATGAGAAATGTACCTGATTCACAGGACGGTTATATTAAAGTGCCGGCAATCATGGACAACGGGGAGGCTGGTGCATAATGGCGAAATTACATGATAAATCATTAACAGAGCTGCATGATCTGCTTGTATCAAGGGAGATTACAGCAGTCGATTTGACAAAAACTACATTAGACCGCATCAAAGAGACTGAAAAAGACGTCGATGCTTTTATTACCCTTAATGAAGAAAAGGCAATGAACTTGGCTGAGGCAATTGACCGCAAAGGAATTACTGAGTCAAATCCTCTTGCCGGAATTCCAATTGGTATTAAGGATAATATTGTAACGAAAGATATCAGAACAACCGCAGCATCTAAAATACTGCATAACTTTAATCCTATTTATAATGCTACAGTTATGGATAAAGTGTATCAGGCTGATTTGATTCCTGTTGGAAAACTAAACATGGATGAATTTGCTATGGGCGGAAGTACAGAAAATTCTGCTTTCAAGAAAACTAAAAATGCTTGGGATGCGACTAAGGTTCCCGGCGGTTCATCCGGCGGTTCAGCAGCAGCAGTAGCAGCCGGCCAGATTCCTGTTTCTTTGGGGAGTGATACAGGCGGAAGTATCCGTCAACCAGCTGCGTTTAATGGTATTGTAGGAATGAAGCCCACTTATGGCCGGGTTTCCCGTTATGGACTGATTGCATTTTCTTCCAGTCTCGATCAAATTGGACCACTGACTAGAAACGTTAAAGATAATGCATTGGCATTAAATGCAATTAGCGGATTTGATCCAAAAGACGGCACGTCCGCCGGCGCTTCTGTTCCTGATTTTACAGAAGGATTAACAGGAGACATCAAGGGAATGAAAATTGCTCTTCCAAAAGAGTACTTAGGCGAAGGCGTTGCTCCAGATGTTCGGGAAGCAATAATGAAAGCCGTCGATACCTTCAAAGCTTTAGGAGCAACAATTGATGAAGTTAGCCTGCCGCACTCTAAATATGGTGTAGCTGTATACTATATTATTGCTTCTTCAGAAGCCAGCTCTAACCTGCAGCGTTTTGACGGCATCCGCTATGGCTACCGTTCAGAAAATGTCCAGAATTTAGAAGATGTCTATGTTAACTCACGGACAGAAGGCTTCGGTATGGAAGTGAAACGCCGGATTATGCTTGGTACCTTCTCGCTAAGTGCAGGTTATTATGATGCACACTTTAAGAAAGCGGGTCAGGTTCGGACACTGATTATGCGTGATTTTGACAAGGTATTTGCAGATTATGATTTAATCATTGGACCAGCAGCTCCTACGGTGGCTTATGGACTTGGTGAAAACATCAATGATCCGATTACAATGTATATGAATGATATTTTGACTATCCCTGTTAATTTGGCTGGTCTGCCTGGGATGTCTATTCCAGCGGGATTTTCAGAAGGTCTGCCGGTTGGTCTGCAGCTGATTGGGAAAGCCTTTGATGAACAAACAATGTACAAGGCTGCCTATGCATTTGAACAGGCAACCGATTTTCATAAAAAGAAACCAGTGATTTTAGGGGGGAACGATTAATGAATTTTGAAACAGTTATTGGTTTAGAAGTCCATGTAGAATTGAAAACAAACTCTAAAATCTTTTCACCGGCTCCAGCTCATTTTGGCGCTGAACCAAATAGTAACACAACTGTCATCGACTGGGGATATCCTGGGGTATTGCCTGTTATGAATAAAACAGCTTTAGAGTTCGGAATGAAAGCTGCACTGGCATTAAATTGTCAAATTTCCAAAGATACTCATTTTGACCGTAAAAATTATTTTTATCCGGATAATCCGAAAGCTTATCAGATTTCTCAATTTGATCAGCCTATCGGTCATGACGGCTGGATTGAAATTGAAGTCGAAGGCGAAAAGAAAATTATTCGTATTGAACGCGTACATTTAGAAGAAGACGCTGGGAAAAATATCCATGGAACAGACGGGTACTCTTATGTGGATTTAAATCGTCAGGGAACACCACTGATTGAAATTGTTTCTGAAGCTGACATGCGTTCTCCTGGGGAAGCTTATGCTTATTTGGAAGCACTACGTTCAATTATTCTGTTTACGGAAGTATCTGATGTGAAGATGGAAGAAGGCTCTATGCGTTGTGATGCCAATATTTCTCTACGTCCATATGGTCAGGAAGAATTTGGTACAAAAGCAGAGTTGAAAAATCTGAACTCCATGAGCTTTGTAAAAAAAGGATTGGCTTTTGAAGAGAAACGTCAGGCAAAGGTTTTACTTTCCGGCGGAGAAATCCAACAGGAGACACGCCGTTTTGACGAAGCAACCAACAAAACTCTATTAATGCGTGTAAAAGAAGGATCAAGCGATTATCGTTATTTCCCTGAGCCTGATATTCCTCGTTTTGTCATTGATGATGCATGGATTGAAAAGGTGCGGGAAAGTCTGCCTGAACTACCGGCTTCTCGACGTCAACGTTATGTTGAAGAGCTGGGCTTACCGGAATATGATGCAATGGTCTTAACACTAACAAAAGAAATGTCTGACTTTTTCGAAGACACATTAGCTGCTGGAGCCGATTCAAAGCAAGCCTCCAACTGGTTAATGGGTGAGGTTTCGGCTTATCTGAACAGTGAAAAGATGGAGCTGCTTGATACAAAACTGACACCGGAAAATCTCGCTGAAATGATTCAGCTGATTGCTGATGGTACAATCAGTTCAAAAATTGCGAAAACAGTCTTTAAAGAACTGATTGAAAACGGCGGAGCTGCAAAAGAAGTCGTTGAAGCAAAAGGTTTGGTTCAATTATCTGATCCTGCACAACTTCTGCCAATCATCAATGAAGTACTGGATAACAATCAACAGTCTGTTGATGACTTTAAAAATGGAAAAGACCGTGCGGTTGGTTTCCTTGTTGGACAAATTATGAAAGCGACCAAAGGCAAGGCTAATCCGGGCATCGTGAATAAGCTATTGCAAGAAGAGTTAGCCAAACGATAAGAAAGCAGCTGACAGCATATGAAAAAAGCAAGAGTCATTTATAATCCAAAATCAGGAAAAGAGCTGGTGAAAAGAAATCTGGCGGATATTCTGAATGTATTGGAGGAATCTGGATACGAAGCAAGCTCTTTTGCGACAACACCAGAACCGGATTCCGCAAAAAATGAAGCTAGAAGGGCCGCTTTACAAGGATTTGATTTGATTGTGGCTGCTGGTGGAGATGGAACGATTAATGAGGTTGTGAACGGGATTGCACCTCTTGATAACCGTCCGCTGATGGCAGTCATTCCCGCCGGCACCACCAATGATTACGCCCGGGCACTAAAAATTCCAAGAAACAACATTTTGGAAGCAGCCAAGGTTATTAAGAAAAACCAGACAGTTAAGATGGATATAGGCAAAGCAGCAGAGAACTATTTCATCAATATTGCTGCTGGCGGTCATCTAACTGAATTAACTTATGAGGTTCCTTCAGAGTTGAAAAGCATCTTTGGCTATCTTGCTTATCTTGTAAAGGGAGCGGAAATGCTGCCTAGAGTCAAGCCAATTCGGATGCGGATGACCTATGATGAAGGAGTTTATGAAGGAAATGCTTCAATGTTCTTTCTAGGATTGACTAACTCTGTGGGCGGTTTTGAGCAAATTGCTCCGGACGCAAAGCTGGACGATGGAAAGTTCTCTCTTATTATTGTTAAAACAGCCAATATCTTTGAAATTGTTCATCTGGTTGCTCTGATGATGAATGGCGGGAAGCATGTAGAGGATAATCGGGTAATCTATACAAAAACAAATTATCTTCATGCGGAAACATTGGATGAAGAAAACCGTATGCTGATTAATCTTGACGGTGAATATGGCGGCGAAGCACCGATGACCTTTAAGAATCTGCATCAGCATATTGAGATGTTTGCCAATTTAGATGATATTCCTTCGGAAGCTGTGATTGGCGCTGAAGATGATACGTCGGAGGATGACGGTGATTATCAGGAAATCACGAAGGATTTCGTTAAAGAGGTAGAACGGTTAACTGACCAGGATATTGATGGAGACGGAAAAATAGCTGGTAAAGAAGATGAAACAGTTGAAAAGTAATAGCCTATTGCTGATTGAAATAACCAGCACACAAACATAATTGATTGCGTTCCGAGACATTTTTTAGAAAATGTCTCGGTTTTTTTTTCTGTAAGAAAGAGTTAGAAAAGCAGAACGAGATTATCAAAAAAGTATTCAACTCTGAGAACCGAGTTGCTGTTGCTTGAGATATACTTGGAGTTTTTCCTATTTTGGGACTTATTCGGCTTATTTCCAAAGACTTCATTTAGCAAAGAGATAGGTTCCTGCAAGCGCGTCTAACGTTCTCGCTACGTTCCAGTCATCGAAGCATGCAAAGACTGGGATACTGTTTATTCGGTTTTAGAGTAAAGGAAGAAGTGAAAACTGATTATCTCCTGTCCTATTTATATGATGAGAAACTTTCAGACTTAATTGAAAGCTGGTTGCTTTTCTGATACTTTTTCATTAGAATGAAACAAGCGATAAAAAGAAGGGGCTAATTATGAAGACATATCCTGTAAAAAAGAATGAGACAATTGAAATAGAAATTATTGACCTGACCCATGAAGGGCTTGGTGTTGGAAAAGTAGATCATTATCCATTATTTATTGAAAATAGCTTACCGGGAGAAAAAGTAAAAGTACTGGTGCTGAAAGTAGGAAACAAGTTTGGCTATGGAAAAGTTTTGGAACGTCTGACAGAAAGTCCGGATCGAGTTGCGTTAACCGATGAGAGCTTGCTGCGGACAGGAATTGCACCTTTACAGCATATGACCTATGAGGCACAGCTTTTATTCAAACAGAGACAACTGGAAAATGTTTTAAGCAAAATCAGTAAATTGCCGGACGTACCTGTGCTTCCAACGATTGGGATGGCCGAGCCGAAAGGCTATCGTAATAAAGCCCAGATTCCTGTTCGGAAAATTGATGGACAGCTGGAAACAGGTTTTTACAGAAAAAATAGCCATGATTTAGTGCCGATTCAGGATTTCTATATTCAGGATCCGGTAATCGATCAGGCCATATTAACCATTCGTGATATTTTGGGACGTTTCAGCGTGAAAATTTATGACGAAAAATCACACGTAGGAAACCTGCGGCACATTATTATTCGCCGTGGACATTATTCTCATCAGATGATGGTGGTACTAGTAACCAGAACTGGAAAAATCTTTAAGCATGAGCAAATTGTCGAAGAGATTCTTAAAGAGCTTCCGGAAGTAGTTTCAATTATTCAAAATATTAATCCAGATCAGACAAATGTTATTTTAGGTAAAGAGTCTAAAGTGCTGTACGGCAAAGAATACATCGAAGATCAGCTGCTTGGAAAAACCTACCGTATTTCGGCTCCTTCATTTTATCAGGTGAATACTGAGCAGACTGAGTACCTTTATCAGACAGCAATGGACTTTGCCGGTTTGACAAAAGAGGATATCGTAATTGATGCTTACTGCGGTATTGGAACCATTGGGTTGTCAATGGCTGACCGTGTGAAGCAGGTTTATGGTGTAGAAATCGTTAAAGAAGCGATTGATGATGCGAAAATTAATGCCTTTACCAATGGCATCGAAAACGCGACATTCAAAGTTGGTGCTGCTGAGAAGGTGATGCAGAAATTGAAAGAAACTGGAATTCATCCGACTGTATTGGTCGTTGACCCGCCAAGAAAAGGTCTAACAACTGCTTTTATTGAAACATCAATGGAAATGAAGCCGGAACGAATTATCTATATCTCTTGTAATCCGGCAACCCTGGCAAGAGATTTAAAACAGTTTAATGAAGAGTACGAAGTGAAAAAGATTCAGCCGGTGGATCTCTTCCCACAAACGCACCATGTAGAATCTGTAACACTGTTGGAAAGAAAATAGAAAAATGAAAATGAGGAGCCTGTAAACCCAGGTTCCTTTTTTTGATTAGTTCAGATGAAAGATGCAAGTAGAGTGTGATTATTTAAAGATTTAAGAAAGGAATTATAAAAGCAAGCTTAAATCGATATAGCTCAGTATGATGGATTCATGTAAAATAGAGTTATTTAGTAATAGTTAAAGGAGAGCTAAGAGAGTCTTTAGCATTTCCATAAAAGCCTAACGAGTGGTTTACCTTATACTGGGCGAAAATGCTGCTTTTATTCAATATATTAGTTTTTACAGTCTTATCAAAAAAGATAATAAATTAATCAAATAAACTTAAAATGAACTATACTACCATAGTTAAATTAAACGGATGGAGTTTAAAAATGAATACAATTCTAATTATCGAGGATGACAGAAAATTAAATGATGGAATCAGGTTGTCTTTAAAAAAAGATAGCATCAGCTTTATTCAGTGCCAAACGATAAAATCAGCTAGAGAAGTATTAAATAAAAATAGTATACAGCTGATTTTGCTGGACGTTCACTTACCAGATGGGAATGGTTTAGATTTTCTCAAGGAGCTACGGCAAAAATATGATATGCCAATAATAATTATTACCTCAAATAACTCGGAATTAGATATCGTAGTGGGATTGGAGTTAGGAGCCAATGACTACATCACAAAACCGTTTAGTTTGATGGTACTGCGTGCACGTGTTGAGGTACAGTTGAGACAACAAAATTTGTCTCCTGCCCAGTACGTTACAGATACATTCAATTTTAATTTTGATAAAATGCTGTTTTTTGTTCAGGGCATTTCTGTAGAACTAAGTAAAACTGAGCAAAAATTATTAAGAATTTTGATAGAAAATAAGGGCGCAACAGTGAAGAGAGAATACTTAATAGATAAAATTTGGGATGGAGACAGTGAATATGTGGATGAACATGCATTAACAGTAAGTATAAAAAGATTGAGAGATAAACTTGAATATGAAGCAAAAAATCGGGAATATATCAAAACAGTATATGGAGTTGGCTATACATGGACAATAATGTAATAAGGATAGCTTTAATCTTAATACTTTCGGCAATAACAGTTTTGTTTTTTATGATGAGGTTATATTATAGAAAACGGGAAAACAAATTGATAGATGTATTGCAGGAGATGGTCGATTCATCCATGAATGGGAAATTTTCGGATATAACATTCGATGAAACGAAATGCTCATATTTAGAAAATTCTTTGAAGCATTATGTTTTAGCAAAAGAGGCCTCTGTTTTAAAACTTGAAAAGCAAAAAGAAGCTGTTCACATGCTGATTACAGATATTTCCCATCAAAGTGCAGTTCCGATTTCTAACATATTGCTGTATACAGAATTAATAACTGAACAAGTCGACAGCTGTTCTAATGAGTTATCCATTGTAAAAGAACAAGCCCAAAAATTAGATTTTCTTATTCAGTCATTAGTAAAAACAGCACGGCTGGAAACTGACATGATTACTATTAACAGCAAAAAAGAGAATATCAATCTTATTCTTCAAGCAATAGGTCAGCAGTTCACTTCATCCGCAAAGAAAAAAGCGGTTAAATTAACGATAGAACCGACTTCTGTATCTGCAGAATTTGATTTGAAATGGACAATTGAAGCAGTTTCTAATATTGTAGACAATGCCATAAAGTATACGCCAAAAGGTGGGAATGTAACCATTCGTGTTATTCCATACCAAATGTTTGCCCGGATAGATGTAATTGATACAGGGATAGGGATATCAGAAGAGGAGCAAGGAAAGATTTTCTCACGCTTTTACCGCTCTCTAGATGTTGAAAACAGTGATGGTATTGGTGTTGGATTATATTTAGCACGAAAAATAATTCAAATGGAACAAGGCTATATAAAAGTGAAATCGGCTAAAGGAAGTGGAAGTACGTTCTCAATTTTTTTATTATTATGAAGTTAAATATTTCAATACTGTGATTTTTTCGAAACGAACTGAACACTTTTATATGATAGCCTATATTGTAAGAAGAGCAATATGGGCTATTTTTTAGTGAGGAGATGGGGACCCAATGGAGATGTTAAAAACGGAAAAGCTGAAGAAAATATATGGAAAGGGGGAGACTGAGGTTCAGGCACTGAAAGGAGTTGATTTAACGGTAGCTAAGGGTGAATTTCTAGCCATTGTTGGAACCAGCGGATCTGGTAAATCTACGCTGCTGCACATTATTGGCGGATTAGATACGCCGACAAGCGGAACCGTTACTGTTGATGATAAAAAAATTAATCAGCTAGCAGATGAAGAGCTGACGATTTTTAGAAGAAGAAGTATTGGATTTGTTTTTCAAAAATTTAACTTAATTTCAATGCTGACTGTTCAGGAAAATATTATACTGCCAATCAAATTAGACGGTCAAAAGGTAGATATGGAGTATGTTGGACAAATCATAAAAATGTTAGGGCTTGAATCAAAAACGAATAGCTTTCCTAATACGTTATCGGGAGGTCAGCAGCAAAGAGTAGCGATTGCTCGTGCATTAGCAGCAAAGCCTGCTGTTATATTAGCTGATGAGCCCACAGGTAATTTAGATTCACAGACTAGTCAAGATGTGATTGGTCTTTTAAAAATAACTGCCAAGCAGTTTACTCAAACAATAATTATGATCACGCATAATGAAGAAATTGCTCAGCTAGCTGATCGCATCATTCGAATTGAGGATGGACAGATTGTCAGGTCAACTAAAAAAGATTGGGGTGATTCTAATGGTGAAGGTAGAGAATGATAAAACAATTCAAGCCCTAACGAAGCGTTTTATTAAAAGCTACAAAAAAAATACGATAACAATTCTACTTGCAGTTACCTTGATTATTACGTTGATAGTTAGTTTACTAACCCTTTTTCATACGAATCATAGAATTGAAGCAAAGCAAAATCTTTTTATATACACAGATATTGACTATCAAATCAGCAATCTTAAAAATTCTCAATTACGTGAATTAGAAGGTGATAAAGCAATTGCTAAACTGGGAATCAGGCGTTTTCAGGCGACAATAAAAACCGATTATCAGAGCGCTGCTCTTATTTCCGCAAATGAACCTTCGATACTTGCAACATCAAAACTATTATCCGGCGCTATGCCTACAGCGGAAAACGAAATTGTTGCTGAAAAATGGGCATTATTAAATTTAGGTATAAATCCTGTCGTTGGTACAGATGTTCAGCTAGAAACAATAGCTACTGAATCAACTGATTCAGAGCTGAAAACCTATACTATTGTGGGAATAATTAATGATGTATCATTAAATAAATTATCTGGGAGTCTTAACCTTTATACTAGCTTAAATGAAGACGTAGCGGATGATTATTACGCTGAGGTAAAATTTAAAAATAATGTGGATAGTCGGCAAATAATCCAGAATAAAAAAAAACATCTAGGAATAGCACAAAAAGATATTTCCCTCAATCCTTGGAAAGAAAATAAGCAGGAGTTGCTTATTTTGGATATCCAAATCACTACTTTACTACTAATTGTCTGTTTTGTTATTATCTGGGGAATTTATAGGATTTCATTATTAGCAAGAGAAAACCAATACGGCATACTTCGCGCAGTGGGAGTGACAAAGCGACAAATTAGAAAAATGATAGTCTCTGAATTACTTGATATATATGTTATTAGTATTCCTTTAGGAATCATATTTGGACAGCTGTGTTCTTATCTGGTTACGTATATTTCAAAAAATAATGAGAGTGACATCTTTTTTTGGGGAGAAAGGGAGCCCTTTGAAATGGTAGTTCCCATACTTCCAATTATTTTATGTATAGCAGGAGTGGGCGTGGTACTATTTATTATTTCATTATTAGGTGCTCGAAAAATAAATAAGCAAACAATTATGGAAGTTATTATAGGTGAAAAAGAAGATGACAACAAAAATACGGCTGTTTTTACTATTAGTGACAAATCAGAGCGGTTTCTATATGTAAAATTAGGATGTAGGTATATTTTTGCTAAGTTCAGAACATCAATTGTCATTGTTGTCTCTTTAATTATTGGCGGAAGTTTATTTTACGGACTTGCCTATAAAGGAATATTAGCATCACACGAGACAGTTATACAAAAAGAAGCAAATTTTTATAATAGCGATTATATACTCACAGCAACAAATGATAGGACAGCGAACCAAGGAATTACAATTGAAACAGTAAAACAAGCGCAACAGATTGAGGAAATAGTCAAGACTGAAACACAAATGGCTATGCCTATCAAAGTACTAAACGATGAAACCAAAAGAAATAATAAGTATTTTGAAGAGATGGAAAAGAGAGTAGAAAATATTTATGGATTTTCTTTGAGAGGAAAATTAGGCTCTAACTCTATTTATCAAACGAAGTTAAAAGGTTACAATACAGAAACTTTAAAAAAGTTGAAAAACTATTTAGTTGTCGGCAACTTCAATCCTGATAATATGGAAGCAAATGAGATTATTATTGCAATGCCTAGAATAAGTGAATATGGGAAGTCAAAAGGTACGGTAGGATTCTTTAAAAAAGGAACAGCAATTATGGATTATCAGTTGGGGCAGACAATAAAGATTAGCTACCGTTCAGACTTTGATACAACTTCTAATAAGTATTGGCAAAGTGAGGATGATGAACAATACTATTCGAAGCTAGATTATAAAATTGTGGCGATTGTTTATTATCCTTATATGAAGGAGGTCTCTGTACTTGAACAGGTATACCCTTTATTAATTACAAGTGAAACGAATTACAGTAAAATAAATCCTTCTGGTGTATATGAAACTGCCAACTTTACTGTTACAGATAGTAGTTCGAAAAAAAGGAAAGAAGAAATTGAACAAGAATTAATTCGGTTAGCTGTAAAAAATCAACAAGTGACCGCAAGAAGCTTAATTGAAGAAAACTCGAAGTTGGATATGCTATATCAAAAAGAACTAGTTTATATATATGGAATTGCAGTTGTTGCTTTCACGTTATTGCTAATAAATTTAGTAAATAGTCTCAAGTATAGAGTGGAAACAAGAAAAAGAGAACTATATATTTATAGAGCAATTGGGATGAGTTTGCATTCGCAATCCAAGATGATCCAAATAGAGAACATGATTTTTGGATTAGTATCTGTAGGTATAGTATTCCTAGCTTCACATGCTATTGCTCAATTTCTATATGTAGAGTCGGAAATATATATTTATGGTCAATCATATGAATACGATTATTTCATCTATCTGCTTTTAGCTGCTGCAATATTGGTAATTTGTTATGTGGTTTCAATATTACTAAATCGCCGGCTAAAAGATGAAAGCATTCTTAATGAATTGAATAAAATAGAATAAAAAGTAGAAACACTAGGCTGGGATGTTAGTTGGAATGAGACACTTAACATTCTAGCCTTTAAACAGGTAAAAATCCTACGGAAAATGTGAGGTTAGAAGAATTTAGATAGTATATAATTGAACTGTAGAAAAAATTGTTTCTTATTAGACTAAACCAGTTTTACAGTTAATTTGTGTGTAGAAAATTAACTGGTAGGAAAGGACAGAAAAAGTATGACGATAGCAACGATTAAAGCTGTTTTTGATCAGGAGCTGCCGCTTGTTTGGCAAATAGTTACCTCTTTAGAGGAGTACAGCTGGAGGAGTGATTTAAGTAGAATAGAAATTTTAGAACCAGGAAAAACCTTTGTGGAATACACGAAAGATAACTATGGAACAACCTTTACAATCACTGCGTTGGAACAGTATTCATGCTATGCTTTTGATATGGACAATGACAAGATGAGGGGACATTGGATAGGCCGCTTTGAAGAACAAGGTGGGAAGACAGCAGTAGAATTTACAGAAGATATTCAGGCAAAGAAATTTTTTCTGAAGCCTTTTGTTTCAACCTATTTAAAAAAGCAGCAGAAGACCTATATTCAGGATTTGAAAAAATATCTTGAAAAAGTTAAATAGAATAACCAGTTCTTTATTAGAACCTGTCAGAGGATGCTGGAGGCAAATATTGGAGTGGCTTTTCAATCAAGCAGTCTCATAATTTTTTGCAAGTGTTCTTTAGCCGGTAATGCTGGATCTTACTGAAAAATTGATTTTTTTTAAGCTGTTATTACTCTTTGATTGTCATAAGCCTATTGTTGTTTGAAGGCAGAAAAAAGCTATTGAAAATGAATTTTAGCTTTTTAAAAGACGTTAACTAACTATTTATCTGTTAAAATGAGTAGGAATAAGTAAACAAAGTTTCATAGATAAAGGAAGAAAAGTTTATACTGGGGAACAAGCTTGGAATAACCAATCAAATAGAATGGACGATCGCCAAAGTAAAGCTTAGTAACCAACAAGCTGAGCAGCTCTAAATGAACATTCAGGATACTGTTCAAAAGTGCAGATGAGGCATTTCATTTATTGATTTAACTTTGTGACAAAAAAAATCAATCCGGCATTCCGTTTTAGACTGATTTCGTAAAATATGATACAGATTTAGTGGAAAAAGCTGCGAGAGGGAGCGTTGTGTAGTGAAGCAAAAGCAAGGATTTAAAGTACTAGTATGCGACATGGATGGAACATTAACGTATGAGGAGAGCGAGAGCTCTACCTATACACCGTCAAAAAAAGGATTGCCGGTTCGCAACCATGAACAAATTACACAATTTATTGATGACGGCGGATTTTTCTGTGTAGCAACAGGACGTCTAGCTGCGGATGTTCAAGGCGTCATTGGAGCTGAGCTGTTTGGGAGAAGCTATAAGATTGTGCAGAATGGTTCGTTTACAATTGATCCGGAGGGCAATATTTTAGGGCAGGATCAGTTTTCAAAAGAACAGTCAGACAGAATTTATCAAAAGCTGCGTGCGCTTCAGCTGCCATTTGCCTGTTCAGTTGCTGATCAGCATACATATGAGGCTGAGATAGCTTTGGAATTGATGGAGAGTGTCTTTGGCGATGTTGTTGAAAAAGTTCAGGTATCTGAACAAGCTGCTCATCCGGAAAATCCGGCAAATATCTGTATTGTTCGTGAGGATAATCAGGCGTTGCGTCAGGATTTGCTAAAGCTTCAAAAGGCTTTAGCTGATGAAGCTGTTAACTTTCAAATAACTAGTCCTTATACAATTGATATAAATCCAGTATCGGTGAACAAAGGCGCTGCTGTAAAGAAACTAGTGGAACAGCTGGCTGTACCCATACAACAGGTAGCGGTTGTTGGGGATTCCTATAATGATATTAGCATGTTTAAGGTTTTTCCTGAGTCTTATGTCATGAGTCACGCAGAAGCACCAGTTAAAAAACAAGCGAAGTATCAGGTAGCAATGGTGGCAGATGTATTTGAAGGCGAGCGTTAGTTCAGAAACGTGCAGACAAGCTGCACTGCAGAGAGAAACAGGCGGTAAACTAGCCCCTGTTTCCTTTTTTTGTTATGATTTGTAGGTAAGAATAAACTAAAGGAGTTTGGGAATGAAAAAATCAATCAAAGTAATTGGTGCGGTTATCGGGCTGATTTTGTTAATCGTCTTAATTTATGTAGGATACGTTTTTTTCAGCTATTCAAGAATTGAAGATGACTTGAAAATTGATGTAGAGCAAAAGGCAGAGCATCAGTCAGTTGAAATAGGAAAAGACTACAAAGCTGTCACCTTTAATATTGGCTATGGAGCTTATCCGCCGGACTATACATTTTTTATGGATGGCGGCAAAGAATCCAAAGCACGGAGTAAAGAAGCTGTTAATAAAAATATCGATGGCGTAGTAGACACATTGGGCAAAATTGACGCCGATTTTGCAGTTCTTCAAGAGGTGGATGAAAAAGCCACACGAAGCTTCGGTGTGAATGAAGTGAAGAAAATCAGCGACAGCTTCAGTACCTATTCAGCAGCAAGTGCAACGAACTATGATTCTGCTTATTTAATGTATCCGGTTTTTGACCCGATTGGAAAATCCAAGTCCAGCATTTTAACATTGAGCAGCACGTCGATTGATGAGAGCATCCGCTACAGTCTGCCAATTGAAACCAGCTTTAATAAATTTTTCGATCTGGATCGGGCATTTACTGTTTCTGAGCTTTCGGTAGAAAATGGTAAGAAGCTAATGCTCTACAATGTACATTTATCCGCATATATGAAGGATCAGGCTGTACAGAAAAAGCAAATCATGACGCTATTTAATCATATGAAGGCTGAGTATGAGAAAGGCAATTATGTAGTGTGCGGCGGCGACTTTAACCATGATTTATTGCCTTCGTCCTCAGATACATTCGGCAATGATACAAGTAAAGACTATTCATGGCTGCAGGCCTTTCCTAAAGAAGAATTGCCGAAAGGGTTAACAGTCACAGACTTTTCTAATGATGGCGAGGCCGTTCCATCTACTCGGAATCTTGACACGCCATATAAAAAAGGTAAATCTTTTGTAGCTTTAATTGATGGTTTTATTGTCTCTGACAATGTGAAAGCCTTGGAGACGAAGGTGTCGGATGAAGCCTTCCAATACTCTGATCATAATCCGGTAATATTAAGCTTCCGTTTGCAGGAAGAAAAATAATTTTTTGAAGAACGAGCGTTTTAAAGACTGCACTACAGCAGCTTTAGAGCGCTTTTTTTATAAAAAAACAAAGTATCTGCTTTACAAAAGAATAAGAATCGTTTATGATTAATTTTGTAAATACCCTACAGGGTATAAAGGAGGAGTTATGTTTTTATTTAATAGAGTATCAGCTATTTCAACAAAAGATTTAAACGGAAAATTATCAGAAAAGCCCACAATTTTGGATGTTCGTGAGAAATCAGAATTCATCGGCGGACATATACCTGGAGCAGTTAACGTCCCCCTTAGTAAAATTCGTCAGTATAAGACGAAAAATACCCATGGGGTGTATGTGATTTGCCAATCTGGAATTAGAAGTAAGCAGGCTGTGAAGATGCTTGAAAAGAAAAATATTGAAGCCGTGCATGTTAAAGGCGGAATGAATCGTTGGCAAGGAGAAATCAGAGGAGGAATTTACTAATGAGAGTAGTAATTGTCGGTGGAGTTGCCGGAGGAATGTCAGCTGCAACCAGATTAAGACGGTTATCTGAGGAGATAGAAATCGTTGTTTTGGAAAAAGGACCCTATGTGTCATTTGCAAATTGCGGTCTGCCTTACTATGTTTCAGGAGAAATCAGTGAACGTGAAGAGCTGATTCTGCAAACGCCAGAACAGTTGAAAAATAGATTCAATATCGACGTGGTAACCGAAACCGAAGCAACAATGATTCAGCGTGAAAAGAAAACCGTTCAGATTAGCCAAAAAGGGGAGAGAAAGGAACTAGCTTATGATAAATTGATTCTTTCACCTGGAGCAGAGCCGGTAATACCGCCAATTCCTGGTCTCAACGAGGCAAAAAACAGCTATACACTTAGAAATGTTCCTGATGTGGATAAGATTACTGCAGCCGTTAAAGAAATAAAACCGAAAAATGCAGTAGTGATTGGTGCCGGCTTTATTGGCTTGGAGATGGCTGAAAATTTGAAGCAATTAGGGATTGAGGTAACCATTGTGGAAGCTGCTCCTCAGCTTTTGCCTCCTCTCGATATTGAAATGGCTCAGATTGTAGAAAATCGGCTGATAGAGGCTGGTATAAAGGTCTATAAAAATGCTGGAGCTCAATCTTTTGAGAATCAGGGAGAAATCATTCATTTGAGTACTGGTGAACGTATTCCTAGTGATTTTACAGTTTTATCTATTGGAGTAAAGCCAGCTAGCAGTTTAGCAGCAGACGCTGCTTTAGAAACAGGAATTAGAGGAGGAATCGTGGTCGATGAAAAGTACCAGACCACCGATCCTGATATTTTTGCGGTAGGAGATGCGATCATTGTTAAACAGCAGATCACTGGAGCAGATGCTCTGATTTCATTGGCATCACCAGCTAATCGTCAAGGGCGTCAAGTAGCTGATGTGATTTTAGGAGCGGAAAGGAAAAACCTAGGCAGCATTGGTACTGCTATTGTTAGAGTATTTGATCTTGCTGCAGCGAGTACAGGCTTGAATGAGCGTCAGCTGAAGGAGCTGCAGCTGGATTACAGTGCAGTTCATATCACGGCTAAAAGTCATGCAGGGTATTTTCCCGGAAGTCAGCCAATTGCTTTCAAGCTGCTTTTCAATCCGGTTAATGGTAAAATTTATGGGGCGCAGGCAGTTGGAAAAGATGGGGTTGATAAACGAATCGATGTACTGGCGACAGCAATCAAAGCTGATTTAACTGTAATGGATTTACCCGAGCTGGAATTAACTTACGCACCCCCATTTGGTTCAGCTAAAGACCCTGTCAATATGATAGGCTACGCTGCGTTGAACATTGTAGAAGGCTTTTCTGATAATATTCAGTTTTATGAGCTCGCACAAGCCAGAGAAAGTGGTGCTGTCCTTTTAGATGTGCGTAGTTCGGAAGAATTAAAAACAGCTGGAAGTATTGGTGAAGATATCAATATACCGTTGGATGAGTTGCGGAATCGTCTTAGTGAGCTGCCGCAGGACAAGCTAATAATTGTCAGCTGTCAAAGTGGTCAGCGGAGCTATCTGGCTGAAAGAATTTTAAAGAATCATAATTTTAATGTGAAGAATCTGGATGGAGCATTCCAGCTATACAGTACGATGTACCCTGAGGAGGTAAAAAAATAATGTATCATACAGTAATGATTCCTGAGTTTGAGCAGCTGCTGAAGCAGCAGAGCTTAACTATTTTGGATGTCAGAGAGTTAGACGAGTTTGAGGCAGGACATATTGAAGGTGCAGTACACCTGCCTTTAAGCAGTTTTCCAGAAGGGGTATCGGAATTGAAGCAGGAGCAGGAATACTACATCATCTGTCATTCCGGCAGCCGATCGCAAATGGCCTGCAGTTATCTAGGCGGGGAAGGGTTTACAACGACAAATGTTATGGGCGGCATGTCTGCTTGGCGAGGTGAAATCGTACGATGAAATGTGATAAGAAAATAGGCAACCGTCTTAAACGCTCTGAAGGACAAATTCGGGGTGTCCTCAAAATGATGGAGGAAGGCAAGGATTGCCGAGAAGTAGTAACTCAGTTAATGGCAGTTCGTTCAAGCATAGATAAGGTTATCGGGCTAGTAGTTACTGAGAATCTGGTTCAATGTATGCAGGAAAAAGAAGTTGATCTTTCTAGTGAAGAAATTGAGAAAGCATTGGAAATGATTGTTAAAACAAGATGATTTGCAGTTTTTGAAATGTTAAGAAAAGCAATGAAGTAAAAAGGTTGGCTGATATCGAGGCGGTGACAAAGTCTATCGACTCGAGAAATAAAGTGAACCAGTCAAAAACAGCTTCATGAAGAGGTTGTGACAGAAGTGTTCAGCTTCAAGCAATAAGGCGGAAATTCCGAAAATTGTTCCACAAATTTTTGCGAATTTCCGCCTTATTGTCGAAGAAGTTACTTCTGAAACACCGTTTATCCGGGTTTAAGGGACTGAGGCATACTAATGTCACAGCCCCGCATTTTTTATTTTCAATATTGCTCAATTTATTTGTAAAGACGCAGACGTACCATTGTTCTCGTCTCTTTAACTCCAAGCCTTGTATGGTCTATAAAATAGGCAAGTAGTCATTTATTATTAACTGCTGACGCTGTCATATTGCCGGCAGCCAATGCGCCAAATCCGTAGAGATAGAAATGAGAAAGCAGAAGGCACAGTAAAACACAGTAGCCAGTGCTGCCAGCTGAGTGTTCCAAATAAAGCCATAGCCGGCATATTGGCAATTAAACCGTAAGGCAGAACAATCAGTAAAATTAATTTCCAAAAACTGGTAATTGCTGGATATGGAAGCCGGAAAGAAGTTTCCAAGATAGTATTTTCCAGTGTATTGATAGCGGAGATTCTAGTTAGCCAAAATGCAGCAGACCGCAGCAGCAGCATAAGTGAAAACATCAGCCAGTACATTAAGAGAAAGAGAATAATGTATTGAAATAATTGAACAGCAGTTATGGCTTCTAAATGACTGGCTCCATAGCTGACAATCCCAATACCTAATAAAAATAAAAGAAACGAACTGATATTAATATTCCCAAAAGCGATATAAAGCAAAGCATTAACAGGCTTTACAAAGATTTGATCTAGTCCGCCGGTTCGAATTTTTTCCGGCAAAGAGAGAATACCAAAAAAATAAGTGGCCATATATAAGGCGTCTAATGTAATAAAAGTGCCAATAAAAACAGTGATTTGATGAATGTTCCAGGTACCGACCATGCCATCCTCAGCAATAACATGAAAGAAAAGCAGCTGTATACCAAAGAAGATTGAGTCAATCAGAAATGCTCCCCAGAAGTTAAAGCGATAGATCATCGCAGACGAAAGCTGAACTTTCATTAAGGTGTATAGGATTTTTACTGTGTAAACGATTGTTTTCATTAAATACCCACTCCTTCAAAGTTATGTTGAACTTTGTGTTGTAAAAATCTGGCTGTACAATATAAAAGCGCTATCCAGAGGATTAATACGAAAAGAACAGATGAATAAGGCTCTTCATTTTTTCCTAAACAGAGAGCTGCCGGATAGTAAAGGGTGTAAGAAAACGGCAGCCATTTAATTAAAACCGCAGGCAGTATCAGACTCAAAGGAATTAAAGAACCGGACAAAAAGGTTTTTATCGTACTTTGCAGGACAGATAAAAAACTGATGGCTGTCAGCTTAAAGGCAGCCAGTGAAATAATATAGCTTATGAGTATATTTAATAGACTTCCTAGAAGAAGAACGGGTAAAGCCAAAAGCAAATTTTGCAGCTGTATAGGCTCAAAATACTGGTTCAAAGAAAAAAAAACTGTGAGGAGCACACTGCCGGTTATGAGAAAAGGAAATAGCGCCTGAGCGTAGCTGGCAGTAATAAAATAAGTAAGCGGAGATATAGGTCGAACCAAGTATTTTGAATAGGTTCCCTGTCTGATTTCTTCCGCAAAGGTATTTAGCAGTCCATCTGTATTTGTAAATGGCGTCATCAGGTTGACGAATAAATAGTAGGTGACCATCTGTGCTAAAGTGCTGCCGTTAAACGTTTCTCTGCCGTTGAAAATAGTTTGCCAAAGCAGATAGGAAAGCAGAATGGAGAAGATACTAAGCACGGCGGTTAATCCCACATCGCTGCGGTAGATTAATGAATGCTTCCATTCAATCTTAAAAATTTCAAGATATTTTTTCATCTGACTGAAACATCCTTTCTACCAATGTACTGACATCTTCTTCAGAAATTTTTATATCTAGAACCTCAGTTTTTTTGAAAATAAGCGCTAGACAACGACTGATATTTTCTTTAGGTGTTTTAATTTTTACAGCGTACCCGGTTTGTTCAATAATCTCTACATTACTGAGAGCCGGCAAACTTGGTTTTTCTGAAAAGATTAGCTCCAATGTACTTTCAACTTGATAACGGGCTAACAATGGCTGCAGCAGACCATCGTAAATCAAAGCACCGTCCCGTAAGACTAAGCTTCGTTCAGTAAGATCCAGTAAATCCTCTGTGTAATGGGAAGTCAGTAATAGAGAAATACCGCGCTCTTTTCCAGCTGTTTTCAGCATTTCCCGAATTTGCCGCTGGGCAACGACATCTAGCCCAATGGTTGGTTCATCTAAAAGCAGCAGCTTCGGCATGTGGAGTAAAGAGGCAATCAGTTCAAATTTCATGCGTTCGCCTAAGGATAATTTTCTGACTGGTACAGAAAGGAGTGTTTCGACTGCAAATAACTCAGTAAAATAATGGACGTTTTCCAAGTATAGCTTTTCAGGAATATCGTAAATCACTTTATTGAGAAGTAGTGAATCACTGGCGGGTAAGTCCCACCAAAGCTGTGATTTTTGTCCCATAACAACTGCGAAGCTTTTCTTAAACGCATCTGCTCCCTCAGCAGGATTGAATCCGTTGATGGAAATTTCTCCTTTAGTCGGTTGAATGATTCCCGTCAGCATTTTTATCAATGTTGTTTTTCCTGCACCATTAGTTCCGATTAATCCTACAAATTCCCCTTCATCTATTGAAAATGAAACATCGTTTACTGCATTTTTTATTTTTGTTTCCCGTCTAAATAGGTCTTTAACTGCACCTTTAAAACCAGGTGTCTTCTCAAAATAAGAATAGCTTTTTGATACATTCTTTACATGGATAGGCTTCATAGTTTTTTCCTCCTCAAACAAAATATACGCCCGCAAAAGACAGGTTCCTCTGCTGTAGGAAGACAGCGAAGAAAACTTCTGCGGGCGTATAGCAAAAAATAAAGAGATCAGTCCAAACACTGATCCCTGAATATAAATAATCTCCTGTAAAACAGCAGACTGCTACATATATTATTTCAGGCGAAGTCTTCTTGTAAGGTCCATGTCGAATAACACTAGGCAGACCTAGTGTTGAAAACAAGCTCAATAAAGCTGCTTTCACAACGATTTAGTTGCTGAAATTATTCAACAATGACAGACAAAAAGACACTCCTTCCATTTCATTCTGCTTTAACTATAAGGGACAATCACTTTTTCGTCAACGTTTGATTTTTGATTCTCCGAGCGGATTTACAGGCTTCCTTTTTTCTAAATAAAAATTGAGGTGAGTTGTGTTAAACTATCAGAGAATGAGCGCACAGTAGTATTAGAACAAACCTGAAAGCATCGATGAAATTATGAATATATTGCATCCTGAAGATGCGACAAAAGTGCTGAGCTACAGGAAATAAGAAGGAGCGGAGCGTCCGAAAATTGTCAAGAAACACTATGAGGGAACCGAGTAGCTGTTTCTCGATACCTACCTAGAGTTCTTTATATTTGAAGAACTATTCGACTTGTTTTCAAAGTAGTTGTTTCTGAAACACTATTTTTCGGATTTTAGAGAAAAAAGAGTTCGGGCATTTACTCATGTCCCAAGCTCGTTCATCCTTAGGGGAGAATAAATTTAAAGAGGAGTATTGCCAATGTCCAGACAATCCAGAATGTTTTATATCATGCACTATCTAAGTGCCCATCAGGAAGCAACAGCTCCTTTTTTAGCGGCGAAGCTGGAAGTGTCAGTCCGCACGATTTATCGGGATATTGATCATCTGTCAGTATTAGGCTTTCCAATCTATGCTCAAAATGGCCGGAACGGAGGGCTCCGATTACTGGAAAATCATCAGCTTCCGGCAACCTTTGTGACTGAAGCTGAACAGGAAACCATCCTTTCTGGTCTGGAAAACTTGTCTGTCACAAATTTTGGTGCAGCGGATGAGGTTATGGTTAAGCTATCCTCTTTATTTAACCGCAAGACAACCCCTTGGTTATCCATTGATTATTCCAGCTGGGGAAAACCAGAAGAAAAGCAGTTAGTGGATCAGTTGACAGCAGCTAAGAAGCAGCAGCGGTGTGTGATCATTACCTATGAAAATACACGGGGAGAAGTTTCTAAAAGAGAAGTTGCGCCCAATAAGCTGTTTTTTAAACAGCACAGCTGGTATTTATCTGCCTATTGTTATCTGAAAAATGATCATCGGATTTTTAAACTAAAACGCGTCAAACGAATTGAACCTTCGGATAAAATAATTGATCCGGCTGTTTTAACGGATGAGTATCTGCCGGTCTATGAACTGGGGTTGCTGGAATTTTTTATTGAAAATGAGCAGTTGGCTAGATTACAGGAAGAATTGTCGAACTTGACGATTGAACGGTCTGGGGAACGACTGAAGGTTTCGACGTACCAGTCGTTGGGAGACTGGTTATTTTCTTATTTACTTTCTTACGGAGCCAGTATAGAGGTTATTCAACCAAAAGAACTCAGAGAACAGCTGAAAGAAGAAATTGAGAAGTATCAGACGCTTTATTTTTAACATGACAAACTGTTGTCATGTTTTTTTGTTTATGATTAGGAAAATGTGAAGGAGAGATACTATGAAAATTTATGAACTTGATTCAGTAAGAGCAAACAACTTTTCAGAGGATGTAGGACAAAAAATTGGATATTTATGGCAGCAGACTATGACAAAAATTGAACCAGGTGAGGTAGTTTATGCTGTTTATCATGAGTATGCTGGAGATTTCACTGCTGACTATACCTTGTCATTAGCGGTGGAAAAAGCTGAGAAAGGAAAAGAGCTGGTGTTAGATGATGGGACCTACAAGGCTTTCCCTGTTGTACCAAGTTCAACTGGATTTTCTCAGGATAATGTTCTGCAAGCTTGGCAGGAAATCTGGGCACTGGAAAAAGCCGGCAAGTTGAAGCGGCGCTATGAAAAGGATTTTGAAAAATACGAGGCAGATGATCAGGTTTGTATTTACATTTCTGTATACTAAGCATTCTATAAAAAAAGAATGGCACAGCCCGCTTGCTTTAGCTAGGTCAGAAATAAAGAAGAGGGATAGCGAGACATAAATAAAGCTTCAACTCTGTCTACTTTTAAAACCTAAATAAATGACAGTCTAAAAGCGACCTCTTCTTTTTCTATTTCTTGAGATATACCGGTTCTTCTGCGAGCTCGCAGCTGTTTTTTAGAGAAGCAAACAAAAATCAGACTTTCGCCGGTTGCAAAATCACTTGATTGATAGTAAGCTGTTTACTATTCAAAAGATTTGAAAGCTGTACTGAGGCAGAAAATGTTTAAGGCTTCTGTCGAATGAATACAGCGGAGAAAAGAAAGAGGCGGTAGAAAACATGCGGAATGTCTGGCTGGCACGGCTGATGAAATGGAATATGAAGCTGCAAAAGTATATGAGAGGACGTTATGGACAATTTGACAAGCTAAGTAGAGGACTGCTGCTGCTTAGTCTGGTTCTGGTAGTTGGGAATATGTTTCTGGGGTATGCATTGTTAAGAGCATTAATCGCTTTGCTGCTGATACTTGTGTACTATCGGTTCTTTTCAAAAAAAATCTATGTTCGAGCAAATGAGAATCAGAAATTTACCCACTGGCTTGAAAAGATTCAAAAGAAATTTAATCGAATTAAAGAGCGTTTTCAGCACCGGAAAACTCATACGTATTTCTCTTGTCCAGAATGTCGACAGCAGCTGCGGGCGCCAAAACATAAAGGGCAGATAAAAATAACCTGTTCTAATTGTAAAGCACAGTTTATTAAGAAGGTATAATCTTTTTTTTAATAACATTTCAGAGCTATCGGAAGGTGAGACATTATGGTGTCCGCCTTTTTTTGTTTTGATAAACAATAAAACAGAGAAGCGTTTATCTGTTACAATAAAATAAAAAGTAAAGGAGTTTCTTATGAAAATTAATGAAGTAAGCAGTAAATACCAGCTTTCCTTATCTACTCTTCGTTATTATGAGAAGATAGGCTTGCTGGATCCTGTAGCAAGAATTAGCGGAATTAGAGACTATCGAGAACCCGATTTAGACCGCATTGAGTTTATCTTATGTATGAAGGAATCCGGAATGAGTTTGGAAACAATTAAAGAATATTTTGATTTATATAAGGCGGGAGATGACACTTTAGAGGAGCGGCTGGCGCTGCTAGAAGCACAGGAACAAAGAACTAAAGCAAAACTCGATCGAATCCAAGCCTCTCTTGATTATCTCCAGTATAAAATGGGCTTGACCAAAGGCAATATAGAAAAAAGAGAGTCAAAGACTTTGAATCCTAGCACTGCAGGCTAGTGCAAAGGTTGCTTGAAAGTATTTTAGCTGTGAAATGCTTAGTTGTTTTGAATTCAAAAAATTTATGAGAAGGCGGGAAATAAGAATGAAGGTATTGGTGTTATTGGCTAAAGGCTTTGAAACGATGGAATTTAGCGTATTTATTGATGTGCTTGGCTGGGCAACAGCTGACTATGAGGCGGATATTGAAACGGTTGTCTGTGGGATAGAGGAAACGACGTTGAGTACATTTAATGTATCGATGAATATGGACGTACTGCTTAAAGATGTTAATGTGGATGAATATGCTGCGTTGGCAATTCCAGGAGGCTTTGAGGAATACGGGTTTTATGAAGAAGCGTATTCAGCACCATTTTTAGCTCTTATCAGCGCTTTTGAAAAGCAAGGAAAACCAGTGGCTTCTATCTGTGTTGCTGCTTTGCCTTTGGCGAAAAGCGGTATTCTCGCAAATCGACAAGCAACTACTTATCACCTAAATGACGGAGTGCGGCAAAAACAGCTGGCAGAAATGGGCGTTGATGTACTGAAGGATCAGCCAGTAGTTGTTGATAATAAAGTAATCACTTCGTACTGTCCAGAGACGGCCGTACATGTCGCTTTTGAATTGTTAGAGATGCTGACGGATCACTCGCTGCGTCAAAAAGTTATGATAGCGATGGGCTATTAAGGAAAGACGAACGATTGTGAAAAATTATGCTATTTTGTTCTGTATTTTCAAGGTTATTTCAGAAAGATATGCTATAATAGGTCAAACAAATCAGGAGGTTGAATTATGAGAGCTGTTTTGACAGTAATTGGTAAAGACAAAGTAGGAATTATCGCAGGGGTAAGTGTGAAGCTTGCAGAGCTAAACATTAATATTTTGGATGTATCGCAAACAATTATGGACGACTATTTTACGATGATGATGGTTCTGTCTTTGGCAAAAGAGACAAATTTTGAAGAGCTTCGTGACACGCTGAACACTCTTGGTGATCAATTAGGTGTGAAAATCAGTATTCAGAATGAAGAAATTTTTAATGTCATGCACAAATTGTAAAAGTATATTTTTCCGTAAATACTGGGGTAGGAAACTACTTTCTTTGCCTATAGGCACATTTTTCACTAACTATTATCAGAAAATAAAAAGATGTCGTTTTTAGATTTCTGATTTCTCATGTCAGTTTGAGGAAGAAGCACAAAATAGCAGTATTGAAGGCAGTATCAAACATAAAAAAGATGATTTGAAAGGGTTTATAGAGTAGTCTATCCATTCAAAATAGAGGTGAAAGCTTTGGAGACAAAACAAATTTTAGAAACAATTCGAATGATTGAAGAAGAAAATCTAGATATACGTACCATTACGATGGGGATTTCTTTATTAGACTGTATTGACAGTGATAGTGATAAGGCTTGTCAGAAAATCTATGAAAAAATTACCCGAATGGCAGCAAATCTAGTACGTGTTGGGGAAGATATTGAAGCAGAATACGGCATTCCCATTATTAATAAGCGTATTTCTGTCACCCCAATCAGTATTATCGCTGCAGCCAGCGCAGATGATGATTATGTGAAATATGCTAAGGCGCTGGACCGGGCTGCTCAAACAGTGGGCGTTAACTTTATCGGCGGCTTTAGTGCTTTAGTAGAGAAAGGGTATCAATTTGGCGATGACCGTCTAATTAATTCTATTCCACAAGCGTTAGCTGAAACGGATTTTGTGTGTTCTTCTGTCAATATCGGCTCGACCAGAAGCGGCATTAACATGGATGCGGTTCGTCATATGGGCTACGTGATTAAGGAAACAGCAGACAAGTCAGACATGGGCTGTGCCAAGCTGGTTGTATTCGCAAATGCGGTGGAGGATAATCCATTCATGGCGGGAGCTTTTCATGGTGTAGGTGAAGCGGATTGTGTCATCAACGTTGGTGTCAGTGGTCCTGGTGTTGTAAAACGGGCACTGGAAAAAGTAAAGGGTGAACCGTTTGATGTTGTTGCAGAGGTTGTAAAGCAAACTGCGTTTAAAATTACCCGTATGGGACAACTGGTTGGACGAATTGCTTCAGAACGCCTGAATGTTCCTTTTGGAATTGTCGATCTTTCTTTAGCTCCAACTCCAGCAGTTGGAGACAGTGTAGCTTATATATTAGAGGAGATGGGTTTGGAAAGTGTAGGAACTCATGGTACTACGGCTGCATTGGCTCTGCTAAATGATGCAGTAAAAAAGGGCGGCGTGATGGCTTGTAATCATGTCGGCGGCTTATCCGGTGCATTTATCCCAGTTTCTGAGGATGCCGGAATGATTGATGCTGTTAACAATGGTGCACTGAATTTGGAAAAATTAGAAGCCATGACAGCTATCTGCTCTGTAGGTCTGGATATGGTTGCTATTCCGGGAGATACATCAGCTGAAACAATCGCAGCTATGATTGCCGATGAAGCCGCGATCGGAGTGATTAATCATAAAACAACGGCTGTCCGGATTATCCCTGCTAAAAATACCAAAGTCGGTGATATGGTCGAATTCGGCGGGCTTTTAGGAAGGGCACCAGTAATGAAGGTGAATGACTATGCTTCAACTGACTTTATTTTAAGAGGCGGACGTATTCCGGCACCTATTCATTCGTTTAAGAATTAGTCTGTTTTTTATCAATTTTTGAGCAATATTTGAAATATGAGTATGTTATAATATGGTGAAAGGAGAGTGATATTCATTGGAACTTAAACGCCAACAAGAAGTAGTGGAAGGCTTCCACTATGATATGCGTTCGCCGGAAGCAGAAGTTGAAACTGAATTACGTGTGGGCTTTTCACCTATGGAATCAAAGGATGAAAATTACCCTGCTGAAAATACAATCATTGCCGCTCGACTAGAATTTCGTTTGGCATTTGATGAGTATGTACTGTCAGGCGCTGTCAGCCAGATTTCTCATATCATCAACCAAAAGATTGAGAAACAGGAAGACTTAAGTCAGGCTGATGTAGATGAGCTGATTGCACCATTATTTGATATCGTAAAACGTCTGGCCTATGAGGTAACTGAAATTGCCTTAGACAAGCCGGGAATTCAATTGAACTTTCAGTCAAATGAACCAGAAGAAAAGTAAAGACTTGAACAATAGTGGCGATAGCTTTTAGCTATTGCCACTATTGTTTTGCTATCAGACTTCAAGCAAAAAAATAGCTGTTGTCTTCCTTTATCAGTTAGAATAGGTATATCACTGAAAAATCCTTTTTCAGGGCAGCTGTTGAAGAACAGCTGCCGGGAACCTTTACTTCCTTTGATGGACTTGTCATTAAAATAATTATTACAGGAGGAAGAAAATGACAACACTCATCACAGTTTTAGTGGTTCTGGCGTTTCTTGGCGTCGTTTACGGCTTTTACCGGATGCAGGCAAAGCATATGAAATTTTCAACACGTGTTTTTGCAGCGTTAGGTGTAGGAATCGTATTAGGTGCAATTATTCAGGTAGCGTTCGGTACACAAAGTAAAATCACCAGTCAGGCGATGGAATGGATTGGCATTATCGGAAACGGCTATGTGGCATTGCTTCAAATGCTTGTCATGCCGCTAGTATTTGTTTCTATTGTAGGAGCATTTACAAAAATGAAGGAGTCAAACAAGCTTGGAAAAATCAGCTTTAATGTTTTGGCAACTTTACTGGGAACAACAGCAGCTGCTGCACTTATTGGATACGGCAGTACAGTTTTATTTGGATTACAAGGTGCCCAGTTTACGCAAGGAACTGCAGAAACAGCGCGGATAGCTGAGCTGGCAACAAGACAGGAAACCATTGAAAATCTTTCAATTCCTGAGCAGATTTTGTCCTTTATTCCCAGAAACGTTTTTGCAGATTTAGCAGGGACTCGTGCGACGAGTACTATTGGCGTGGTAATCTTTGCTGCTTTCGTAGGAATTGCCTTTCTTGGAGTGAAACGCAAAGCACCGAAGGAAGCTCAATTCTTTGCAGATTTAATTGATAGTCTATATAAAATTGTTATGAGAATTGTTACACTGGTTTTACGCTTAACGCCGTATGGTGTATTGGCACTCATGACTAGTGTTGTCGCTACAAGTGATTTTGAAGCAATTTTGAATTTGGGCAAGTTTGTACTTGCTTCATATACAGCTCTAATTATTGTCCTGTTACTTCATCTGTTGATTCTTACTGCGATTCGAATCAATCCGTTAAACTATCTGAAAAAGGCATTTCCAGTTTTGAGTTTTGCCTTCACTTCAAGATCTAGTGCGGGTGCACTGCCTTTGAATATTGAAACACAGACAAAGGCTTTAGGCGTGGATGAAACAACAGCGAATTTTGCAGCCAGCTTTGGATTGTCAATTGGACAAAATGGCTGTGCCGGGGTTTATCCGGCAATGCTGGCAACTATTGTGGCGCCCAGCGTAGGGATTGACGTTTTCAGTCTGGAGTTTGTTCTAATGCTGATTGCCGTTGTAACCATTAGTTCATTTGGGGTTGCAGGTGTCGGCGGCGGTGCTACCTTTGCATCTCTAATCGTTTTAGGTGCAATGAATTTACCGGTAGCAATCGTTGGCTTAGTAATTTCAGTTGAACCGCTGATTGATATGGCAAGAACAGCAGTTAATGTTAGTGACAGTATGGTAGCCGGCATGGTAGCCAGCTCACGAATTGATCAGCTGGACCGTTCTGTAATTTCAGACGATGAACTAGTAGTCGAAGCTAAATAATAAAGAACCATGACTGGAGAAAACAGGAATCCAGTCGTGGTTCTTTTTTATTTTTTGATAGTAGTTGGCGAGCTGGAGACTCAGTGCCATTCGAGTGTCATGCCAACACCTACTTCACCAATAGGAATTTCCTGATGAATAGCAGCCTTAGCATTGAATGATACGCAATGACAAGGATAGAGCTCAGTAATTTGGTTTTCTTTGAAATAGGCAATCGTTTTATCCAGCTGCTCATTTTCTTCAAATAAATGGAAGCCCCCAATTACACCAGCAATTTTTGTTACTCCTGTCGCCAATTTTGCATATTCACAGATATTACAAATGCCGCTATGGGAACAGCCGGTGATGATATAGAGACCGCTGCTGCCTTTATAAACAATGGCAGAATCGTCTATTACGTAGTCTGCCGTGTATTCTTCAGAGCATCTGGTTTCACCTACTTGCTGCCGCGGCTCGAAGTCAACAAGCTGAGGAATTTCTCCTAGGAAAAGGAGATTATCTGAGAGAGGCAGAGGCTCTTTAGCTAACGTGAGCGGGTAGTTTCTTTGCAGATCATCTACAGTCAGTGGTGAACCAATTACCCCTTCTTCAGCTCTTTTTGGAAAAAAGGCTAACGGATGAGCAACGATTTCCGGTTTAGTCTCTGTAAATAATAAGTCAATGTAGCTCAGACCGCCAGTATGATCATTATGACCATGAGAAAGAACCAGTTTTTGAGTTGAAGCTAAATCAACTGCTAGCTTTGCAGCATTTTTATAAAAAATATCGCTGTAGCCAGTATCAAAAAGGATGGCTGTTTCGTTATCTTCTAAAAAAAAGGACAGAGCAGGCTCTCCGTAATAATAGTGGTCAATATAGACGTTGTTGTCGACAAGGACGGTTAATTTCATTGGCTGCCTCCTTTAAAACAAATGTGTATTTTTTTAGCATAACATAAGTTAGAATGTTAAGGGAAGGTTAAAAAGAGAATTTAGGAGGAATTAGTGAGATGTTCTCAGATCAAGTAAAGATTATGTTGTATGTAAATAATGTAGAGGAGTCAAGCAGGTTTTGGCAAAGTATCGGCTTTGTGGAATTAGAAAGGGATGCAGTGGACGGCACGCTGGTAGTAGAAATCGCTCCAAAGAATTCCTCAAGTGCTAAAATCGTTTTATATGAGCTGGCTTTTATTCAAAAGCATTCACCTGAAGTTGCAGGCAACACGCCTTCGTTGATGTTTTTCAGTGAAGGGATTGAGGAGCTGTATAAAGATATGAAGGACAAACATGTAACTGTGGGAGAGCTGGTTCAGCTTCCCGGAGGAGAGCTTGTCTTTAATTTTTCAGATAATGATGGAAATTATTTTGCCGTTTCCGGTCAATAAAGAAATCGCTGCTCCCTTCAGTTAGACTTAAAAATCTAACTGAGGGTTTTTTAATAAGTCACTCCAAGAATAAATTTGGAAAATGTGACGCTGAAGCCTACTTGCTAGAGAAAGGAAACTATGCAAATTTGCCTTGTTTCTTTAATACTCCAGCTGCTTTTTTGTATCAAGAATGACACTAAGTATTTCAATGTTCCTCATTTTCTTAAAAACTTCTTGTGTAGAAAGCTACAAGCATAAAGCTGGCGCTTTGGTTTTTTCCTTTTATATACTGATAAGGTATGATTTAGAAAAGGAGAATTATCATGGACTATCAAGTGCTTCTATATTACAAATATGTACAAATTGACAATCTGGAGCAGTTCGCTAAAGAACATCTGGCTTTATGCAAAGAGCTGAACTTAAAAGGCAGGATTCTAGTGGCAGAAGAAGGAATCAATGGGACACTGTCTGGTACAACGAATGAAACGAATCGCTACATGACGGTTATGCTGGCAGATAAACGTTTTAAGGATACGTTTTTTAAGATAAATGAAGCGGAAGAGCATGCATTTAAGAAAATGTTTGTTCGTCCCAGAAAAGAGCTAGTTGCTCTGAATTTGGAGGACGATATCAATCCGTTGCAGCTAACAGGCGATTACCTTGAACCAAAGGAGTTCCGGGAAGCACTAATTGATGAAAATACGATTGTGCTGGATGCACGAAATGATTATGAGTATGATTTGGGACACTTTAGAGGAGCAGTACGTCCAGATATTCGCAACTTTAGAGAGCTGCCGAAGTGGATTCGGGACAACAAAGAACAGCTGATGGATAAAAAAATTGTCACTTATTGTACCGGTGGTATCCGGTGTGAGAAATTTTCCGGCTGGCTGCTTCGCGAAGGCTTTGACGATGTCGCGCAGCTTCATGGAGGAATTGCAAATTATGGGATGAACCCGGAAACCAAGGGGGAATTTTGGGACGGTAAAATGTATGTGTTTGATGAACGCATCAGTGTAGAGATTAATCAAGTGGATAAGCAAATTATCGGAAGAGACTGGTTTGACGGAACCCCTTGTGAACGTTATATTAACTGTGCCAATCCTTACTGCAACAGACAAATTTTAAGCTCAGAAGAAAATGAGGAAAAACATCTTGGCGGCTGTTGTGACGAATGCAGTAAACATCCAGCCAACCGCTATGTAAAAGAACATGGATTCAGTGAAGAACAAGTAGCTGATTTTCTGACTGCTGGAATAAACTAGCTTTATATGGAGAAAATCAAACGGCTTTTCCGAGCTCTTCTATTAACCAATCAAAGCATTTTTTTGTTTCTCTAAAAAGAAAAACTAGTAGATGAGTATGGAAATGGAAAATCTGCTGTTGAAATAGGTTGATAAAACCAATAACTGAATAAAATCATAGAACTTGAAACAAACAGCGAAAACTGGCTGGTTTTGTTTCAGGTTTTTTTATTCGAAGTATAGAGCAGGCAGGAGGTTGTGACAAAAGTGCTCAGCTCCGATAATCAAGTAGGTACTGTTTAACATCAGCTTGTCCCTCACTGTGTTTCACAGCAATAAGAAGAATAATCCGAAAATTGTCAAGAAACACTACGAGGGAACCGAGTGGCTGTTGATTGATACCTACCTGGAGCTTCTCATATTTTTGAGATTATTCGGCTTATTTCCGAGAAAGCTGCTTTTGGAATACCATTTATTCGGTTTTAGGGATGTCAAAAGTCTGGAATTTTGTTTATGTCCCAGACTCTATTTTATTCTATAAAAAAACTCGAAAAGCTGATTTTTCAGTCTAGCTCTTCGAGGTTGATAGGATTATCTGTGCCAGTTTTTTATTATCTTATAAAGTATGCAGAATATCGATATACTTTTGAATCAGCGGATTTTCAGCGGTGAAATCAGCTTTCTTATGGATATCTTTTAAGCTTGCCAGTAATTCTTCAACTGTTTTTTCTCCGGTTAAATCCTTCCAAATAGTTACTTTCGCTTCTCCGTTATTCACAATCTCCACGCCAGAAATAAAACCAAAGCCAGTTAGCAGGATAAAGAAGCGACCAGACTCAGTTCCGTAAATCTCCAGTTCTTTTGACCATAAAAGATAGCCGATAAATGATTTTTCACCAAGGGTAAAAGAGAATACTCTGGTGTCTTTATATGCTAAATTCGAAAATTCATTCATATAAAAGCTGCCCATTTCTGAGCTGATTTTTTCACTAAGCTGTGTATATGTCTCGTTTTTATCGTAATAAGCATGATAGGCGTCAATTAAGGCCTCTGTAATTTGTTGTTCTAATTTCGGATTAATTTGTGTGTTCACAATGAAGCTCCTTTACCGGTAACTCTTTTTTTAGTTACTCTTTTTCTATTATAGCATGGTACTGAAAGGATTAGGGAGATAGAAACCAATGCTTTTTAGATTTAGAGCTGCCTGGAAATTAGATAGTGAAAGGACTACAGAGCTGAAGAAAGTATCCTGTTTCATTATGAGAAAATGATGATGATTTTTCATTAAAGACTCATTTTTGTTATTGACTGACTATGAAAAATCGAGTATAGTTGTAAACAATAACATAGAGTAGTTGCTTTGAAAAGAAGAGTACAAATCAATAGGTTTCTAAGAGAGCTTCGGGTGGTGAAAAGAAGCAGACGGGTTGATTTGGAAGATGGCCTTTGAGCAGATGAACGTGAGTTTGAGGATAAGCGTTCGGCGGGAGTGCCCGATACAGCACAGCAGTATGAACTGGGAGTATTTCTATACAGTTATACTGGTTAAGGCTGTTTCTGTGAAGAGACAGTGAATAAAGGTGGTACCGCGGAGTTTAACTCCCGTCCTTTCGGAAACGAAGGATGGGAGTTTTTTTGTATTCGGTTTTGACTGCTGTAGTTTTTTACCGAAATACTTCGTAAAGGGCGGGTTGAGAAAGCGTGAGCTTGTTTGATAAACCTATCTAAAAAAGTATGAGCAGAGCAAAACAAGAATAAAATGAAAAAATACTGGAGGAATCAATGATGGAATTTGAAACGAAATGTCTACATGCTGGATATCAACCGGGAAATGGCGAACCAAGGGTAGTACCAATAGTACAAAGCACGACTTATACGTATAACTCAACAGAAGCAATCGGCAAGCTGTTTGATTTAGAGGAAGCAGGATATTTTTACACCAGAATTGGCAATCCGACAACAAATGCAGCTGAAGAAAAGATTGCTGCCTTGGAAGGAGGCGTGGCTGCATTGTGTACATCTTCTGGGCAGGCTGCTACTTTCTTTGCAATTCTGAATATTTTAGAGTCAGGAGATCACTTGATTTCTTCTTCCTATGTTTATGGCGGCACCTTTAATTTATTCGCTCATACGTTTAGAAAAATGGGGATTGAAGTTACGTTTATTGATCAGAGTGCTCCACTGGAAGAACTTAAAAAGGCAATTCAGCCAAATACCAAAGCAGTTTTTGCTGAGACTATCGCTAATCCGGCTATGCATGTACTGGATATTGAAAAATTTGCAGCGCTTGCCCATAGTGCTGATTTGCCATTCATTATTGATAATACATTTGCTACACCGTATTTCTGTCGTCCAATAGAATATGGGGCTGATATCGTTATCCACAGTACAACGAAATATCTTGACGGTCATGCGGTTCAGACGGGTGGGGTTATAGTTGACAGTGGAAAATTTAATTGGAATAATGGGAAATTTCCGCAGTTGAGTGAACCAGATGTAACTTACCATAATTTGGTTTATACCGAAACTTTCGGACCAGCAGCCTATATTACAAAGGCTAGGGTTCAGTTGATGAGAGACCTAGGAGCCACACCGTCGCCTCAAAATTCCTTTTTATTAAATCTGGGGATGGAAACTTTGGCAGTTAGAATGGACCGGCATTATGGAAATGCATTAGCTGTTGCAAAATTTTTGAAGGAACAGCCTAGTGTATCCTCTGTTACCTATCCAGGATTAGAAACCGATAAAAATTATGAGCTGGCACAAAAATATGTTCCAAATGGGTTATGCGGCGTCATTTCATTTGAAATTAGGGCAGGAAAAGAAGCTGCGGCTAAGTGGCTGGATGCACTTAAGCTTGTTTCCTTGGAGGTTCATGTGGCTGATATTCGAACCTGTGCGCTTCATCCAGCAACATCAACACACCGTCAGTTATCAGATGAAGAGCTGACGGCTGCCGGTATCTCAGCCGGACTAGTTCGGATTTCCTGCGGCATTGAAAATGTTAATGATATTTTGGCTGATTTAAAACAAGCTTTTGAGCAGTTGGAGGCTTAAGGAATGCCGATTAAACTGATTGAAAATTTTCCAGCTAAGCAAGTATTAGAAACGGAGAATATTTTTGCTATTGATAATGAGCGGGCCGCTGCTCAAGATATTCGTCCATTAAAGCTGTTGATTTTAAATCTGATGCCAAACAAAATTGATACAGAAATTCAGCTGCTGCGCTTAATAAGCCAGAGTCCGCTGCAAATTGATGTAGATTTTTTAAAGATTTCTTCCCATGTTCATAAAAATACTAGTATAGATCATTTGGCTAAATTTTACCTTTCTTTTGAGGAAATTAAGAGCAGTACGTACGATGGAATGATTATTACAGGAGCACCTGTAGAAAAGCTGCCTTTTGAAGAGGTGAATTACTGGCAGGAGCTGGTTCAGATTATGGATTGGAGCCAAACAAATGTGACCTCGGTTATTCATATTTGCTGGGGAGCACAGGCGGGGCTGTATCATCATTATCAGGTCTCTAAAACCAGCTATGACAGAAAACTCTTTGGCATTTACAGTCAGGAAATGAAGCATAGTCATCGGCTGTTCAGAGGGTTTGACGATTGTTTTAATGCCCCGCAGTCAAGATACACAGGGATTAATGAAGCTCAAATAGACAGCAGCCGCTTAAAAGTTATTGCTGAAAATCAGGATATTGGCGCAACGGTCTTGGTTTCTACTGATGACCATGATATTTTCTTGCTGGGTCATTTTGAATACGATACAAATTCATTGCAGCAGGAATATCTGCGGGATCAGGAGAAAGGGCTGGATACGGCGCTGCCACACAATTATTTTACCGATGATTGTGTGGACCAGAGGGTGGTCAATACTTGGCGAGGACATGCACACCTGTTGTATCATAATTGGCTGAATGATGTCTATCAGCTAACTCCTTATAAGCTGGAAGCAATAATCGATGAACAGCAAAAACGTTTGAACAGTCGTAAGAAGAGAGACTAGAGGGGGTTGAAAAGTAGAGAGGCATCCGATTTTTCAGGGATTATTGTGGAAAACAAGCAAAACCACAAGCTAGCTCATTTCAGAGTAGTCATTCTTAATACTATTGATTGAAAAATGACGTTTACTTTCGTACGCATACCATTCTGTCAGCAAGTCTTTAGGCAAACAGAACTGGCAATGTGGCGCATAAGCGAAAATTTCTGCCGACGAGACAAGTTTCGTAACCATCTCGGAAATATTCGCCGCTAGGGTTTCAGATACGCTCTAAAATTAGGAAATGATTCTGTTGAGCAGATTCATAAGCGGAGGTCGGTCATAATAGAAAAAATGCTATCGATGCCTGGTTGAGTGATGAAGAATTTGCTGAAGAGTATATAAAGAATAAAATGCAAAACTTATAAGTAAAGTTGTCTAAATGAAAGTCGATAAAAATGTTTTCGCCAATTAAATTGAATAGACATACAAAATGGACGTGTGAGAACAGTAGAAATACTGGATTCTTATATGTCCATTTTTCGTACGCTCTTATTAAACAAAAACTGCTTCAACGTATACACGCTTTCTGACTGAATCTCATGAACTTTAAGAAGACATGAAAAATCTGATGGTTAATTGTATTTCCTATATGGTAAGATAAATATACAAATAGTGTTTTTCATTTGTATAACAACAAGGGAGTGATTACTTAATGAGCAATTTGAATGTATCAGGTTCTATTGCTGGAACAGTTTCGTCAAGATTTAGCCAAGCAGCTAGTGCCTTAAATAGTATGTCACAGCCAGGACCAGCTGCTAATAGAACAAATGTCTCCGGTCAGAGCAGCGCACAAAACGTTATAAGCCGGATGAGCGGTGTTGGTGGACAGATTTCAAATGCATTAACCAGGGATGGAAACAACATTCATTCCGTTGCGAGTGAGTTTGCTGCTATTGACCAGCAGCTAGGTAAAGGATTTAACGGCTTAAGCATTCTTGCGGGACCAGGGAGAAGGTGAGAGATTGACCATGAATGAAGGTCAAATTAATCGACAGCTTTCTCGGGTTTCGGAGGATCAGGAACTAAATCGGAAGCAGCGGTGGCAGCTGGAGGAACTGGAAGAGGACTGCCAGCGTTTATCAAGCCAACACCAGGAATATCTTGCTGATGTTCTTCAGTTTAATGAAGAGGAAGATATACGGCAGTATTTTAGTTTGGAAGAGGATGAAGTAACCGCTGCTCATAAAAAGAATTTCTTTGAACTGGAGGAGCAGAAAGAAGTGCTTTATAAGGAATCAAAGCAGCTGCTCGTTACTGAAGAGGAATTACTTCAGGCGAGAAAAGATCAATTGTTCGAGAATACGAAGGAAAAGGAGAAGGTAGATGGGACTTAGTTTTTTTGTTGGTGAAATTCAGGAACAAACCAATGTCGCCGTGACCCTTGCAAACGAATATATTCAGGATGCCGGTCTGCTAAAAGATGCGATGAATGCCTATTTAAATGCACCCTTGTCCGGCAAAACCTATGATTCTGCAAGACGTTATTTTATGGCTGTCTATCCCCCACTTTCTAATGCCTTAATCCTTGCAGCTGAGTCATTAAGTGAAGCCCACCAAAAATACCCGGCAAAGTTTCAGGAAATAGTCGGTGGCGGGGATATCGAAGAAGACCGGTTGCGTGATCAGATCCAACAAGGACAGAGCTTATTGCGCTCGTATGCAAATGTAATGGATAAGCTGGAGGAACAGAACGTACACCTAGAACGGTGCTATATGAGTGTTCAGGGAAGCATTGCTAAACTAGAAGAACGACTGCAGAAGTTGTATACTTTTGATAGTGTATCTGCCGGTATATTTTCTGAAGCAGAGGCAAACATTGAAAACCTGGAGCGAGCGATTGCAGAGTTGAACAAAGGCGGTGCCTGGAATCCAGCTTCAGGAACTTTTGATGTGACCAGACTTGATATGACCTGGGTAAAACCGATTCAAGAGAAGTGGCAAGAGCGGGAACAGGCGATTCAAGAAAAACTGATGAAGAATTTGCTGGACTACGAATTACGACCCACGCAAGGACCCAACGGGACAGTGATTTATGAGGTCTATGTAAATGGAGAATTAGATCCGGAAGCAACGCTACAATACAAAACGTATCTTGCCTTGAAGAAGCGGCAAGAACTGTTGGAAAATCCATTAACCACTGAAGAAAAGTTGTTATTAGCAACTCTTTTTGTCGGCGTAGCGTTTGCAATAGGTGGGTCAATAGTGACAATCACTGGCGTAAAAGGTATGCTTGATGGAATGCCGGTTATAGCAACAAATGCAGGAGGTACTGCTATTCTGGCGCAAACCCTGACAGTGAACAAAGAAGCCTTACTAAAAACAGTAGAAGGTTTTGTGATTACTAGCGGTGGTGTTGTTACGATTATGGCGAGCGGAAAAGGTCAAGGTAGTACTTCTGGAAAATTTGACCAAGCTATTGCACGCCAGACTGGAAAAAATTATAAATTAAGTGAAGGTACGTATAATAATCATATACTTCATGAACATTCAAATAACTCATTGAATACAACGAAATCTAAATTCAATTCAAATATAGATATAAAAAAGACAATTGATGACGTTTTAAAGAATAGTCAGTCAGTTGTTAAGCCAAATACTTCTGGAAGATCAGGTTATATTTTTGAATTAAAGTACAATCATATAGTCGGTACAGATATTTATGGCAGAACACTAAACAAAGTGAAAGTAGTTATAAATAACTTTGGAGATGTTATTACAGCATACCCAATAAAATAAGGATGATTAACGTGAGTATAGCATTTTTAAAACAAGATAAAGATGGTAAATTATGTTTTCAATCAGATTTTTCAATACTGGATGAAAACTTTTTAGAGTTAGTTTATCAAAACAGATACCTTTTTGATGATAAGATTCAAGAACTGTTCGATTTGGATCCATATGGAGATACTGTGCTAAGTGTATCAAAGCAAAAAACATTATTATCGGTTTTTCAAGAAATCAAGAAAAAACAAAGTTTATTGAATTACAAAGATGATGATGATCCTGGCTTAGATAAAACAATTCAGTTTTTAAATGACACAATTAAAAATAGTAATATTGTCGTTGCTAATGGAGATTAGACTTGCGAGAAATGGTTATACAAAAAATAAACTTCATTGTTTATATCATCATAGATATCATTTGGTTAGTCAAAGGTTAAAACGGGCGAGTCCATGTGTTAGAAGCTAATGGTGAAATCGTAACTACCATGAATAATGTAACTAAGAGCAATCTTCAAATGAGATTACAGGGTAATAGGTGGTCAAAATTGACATTAGAACAGATAAATAAATTCAAAACAGATTTCAGTAACTATGTAAATTGGGACTAAAGGAGATAGCAAATATAGATAATGATTTGATGTATGAAAAATATATAGTCAGCATAGAAGATGTCGCTTTAGATGTCAGTCAGACGGACTATTGGCGTAAAAAAATATTCGCAAGTGATTATGACCAAAGAATTTTGATAAGCAAATTTAATATAGACGAAATTCCTGATTACATTAAACCAATATTTATTGAAGAAGGGCTCACATTCCTAGTATCAAAAGTTAAAGAAAGTCCAGAATCAGACTCCTTTGATGAAGGAAGTATCATTTTTAAATTTGAGGCAGTTCCCTTTCCAGATATTGTGAGGTATACGGGAAACTAGCATAGATTAATTAAATTATTTAGTTGGCAACATTATGCCGATTGCGAAAAAAAAGAAAATGATTCTCTTATTATAATAAGAAGTGCTTTGAGACCCTATTTTGAATGACACGATTAAAATCGATAGAATTGTAGTTGCTACTAGAGATCAGTTATGATAAGGAGAAAATGATGTATAAAGACACAAATAACGAGATAGTATGCCCCTATTGCAACTATAATGGCATAGTAGAAAAATTCAAATCTAAAATGAACAATGAAATAATTTACAGGTGTGATGAATGCTTTGGTATTTATGAGTCTCTAGTTGATTTGGAGTATACGGTCAAAGTAGAGGTAGGCTCAGGTTATGCAGCTATGATAGGCGTTGATGTTGATAACTTTGAACGTGATACAATTAAAATAGGCAGATTGACAACAAAAGATTTAGAGAAATACAGAGTCAATTATAAGGAACTCCCCCCTTTAAAAGAAATTGATTATTACGCTAAAGGTTACATTAATGGGCGATTGATAATAAAGTAAGGAGGAAAACAGTGCAGTCAAATGAAGCATGGAAAAAAGAAATAGGTGAACTTGAAAACTTTGAAAATTCACAAGCATTAAAATTTACCTTAGATGAACTGAACAGCTTTTTTAATAAACGTTTAGTTGATGTATATGGATGCTTAATATTTTCAAACAGAGAATTTAGTATGTCACAGGAAAATTTTGAAGCTCATTTAAAAAATTTTCTTGATCGAACGGGGTATGAAGCTTCTGCAAATGAAATTCGAATGATTGATTTTTTTGAACAGTCGCTAACTATTCAAGAACAAGTGCAGCTTGCGAGGATATTTGTTCAAAATATTAACGCTCGCTTGCAGTTATTAACCTCCAAAAGGATTATTTATATATTTGGAATTAATGATAATATACTAACAACCAGATTTCACCAAGAGTGGGAGGGTGAGAGTAGTTGGTTAGGCGAGTTAGAAGGTTTTTCAAGCCCCGTTGCTGTCTTTTCAAGTGATGAATTAACAGAAACTTTTTTCAAAGTTACTAGTGAGTAAATGCAAAGCGATCCTATTTAGGAGGTCCCAGTTATGCGAAGTGCTGAATTACTGAGTGCTCTTTCAATCGATCTCGATTATTTAGATATTCAAAAAATCGGTGTAGAAGTCGATGGAGATATATTGCCGATTTGGAAGGTAGAAAAAGAAAAGGACGTTCTTACTGTAATAGGAAATGTTCCAGGGAATTTGACTGTAAAAGAGTGCTAGTATCATTAATGTTAAGTAAGCAGCTGAAGCTACGCAAAAAAGGTGACGGACAATCTGAAAACATATATGGGTACAAGATAAAAGATGAGCTCGAATAACAGAAAAGAGAATGTTTTCAGCGGCATTCCGAAAAGATGGATGTGTGTTTCCAACAAGCGTATTATATAGAGTAAGGTAAATAGAGGATGGTATGTTCATTATGTGAGCATATTCTCTTCTATTTCTTCATTTAGGAATCTTTCTCTTTACTGATTTTATTTTGTCCAATATATGAATGTCATATCATAGAAATAAGAGTGGATATTTCCTTTCAAAAAAATGATTAATGGTATCTCATTGAATAGCACGGAACTCACCATTGCTTTAGACGGAGAGCTACTGTGAGCCGTTTTAAAAATATCAAAAAAATAGTGGAAATCAAAAGAGATTCCTGTGTTCAGAACAACGTGAAGTATTTAGAAATTCCTTGGAAAAGGAGATAACAGATGGGACTTATTTTTTTGTTGGTGAAATTCAGGAACAAACCAATGTCGCGGTAACCATGACAAACGATACTTTAAGGAGTGATTAAATGTATAAAAATGAATTTAACGATATAATGTGTCCCTTTTGTGGTGAATATGGCTTGATAGAAGTGTTTCGCTCAAAAATGAACAATGAACCTATTTATCGTTGCTATGAATGTCTGGGTATTTATGAATCTTTGGCTGATTTAGAATATACTATACAGGCAGAAGAAGGCTCAGGTTATGCCAAAATGATAGGTGTTGATGTTAAAAACTTTGAACGTGATACAATTAAAATAGGTAGACTGACAACAAAAGACTTAGAATCTTATGTAATCGAATATAAGGAATACACTAATTTAAAAGATATTAATTATTTTGCAAAAGGATACTTTGATGGAAAGCTAATAATAAAAGGTGGAGCCAGAGAATAAGGAAATTAGGGAAGTATTTTCATGTCCATGTGGCATGAATCAGAAGAAGAATGAAAGCATTATAGGGGGGCAACGTTATGCGTAGTGCGGAGCTGCTAATATCGAGTCTGGATATGGCTAAAAGCAAAATAGGGGTGAGCAAATGCGAATATATGTTGAAACGAACGGAAAGAAAACGTCTTGGGGATATCGTGAACTAGCTGAAGTCATGTGGTTTAAAGAAAAGAATGGAAAAGAGTTAGAAATATCTCACGTTGGAAACGATGAAACACTGAGAAATAGTTTCTATTTGAGTTTATCATTAGATAAGTGGCTAAACGATGAAAGATGGAAAAAAGAAAAATCACCACTTCAGTTTCAAGATATTGAGTTAAATTATCATAAAGAGAAAAAGATTATTGAAATTGTCTCAAAGCATGTAAAAATACTTACAGTAGATGAACGTGCTATGTATATTCTGACAATAGAACTAGCAAAAGATTTAGGCGGAAGAATAAGCGAAAATGGTTCGGAAAATTGGCAATCAGTAGCAGAATTTGAAAAAAATCATAAAGATATACTGAGCTTAACCTATGATAAAGCTAATGATTTAAGTTTAAAAGAAGCAGTAACAATGGTAGCAGAAGAGGAACCCTGGGAGTATGATGAAGATTTTGAGGTCGAGGATGAATAATCGTACTTATGCGTTTACCGAATGTTTAAATATCCTATGCAAACCAGAAGATGAATAAATAAAATTTTGGAGGTCAGCGTTATGTGAAACGTTGATTTGCTGGGTGCTCTTTCAATTGATATAGAGTATTTAGATAGTAAAAAAATTGGTGTAAAAGTAGAGGGGAACATTTTGCCAATCTTGAAGACAGAAAAAGAAGCAGTTGTTCAAATCAAAAAACTAGAATAAATTTTTTGGATGCTGTGTCAAGTTGTGTTGGCAAGGGAAAAACTGAATAAATTGGAAAGCTTGGAATAAAGATCAGAGATTTTCTGGTTTTGTACTGAGCTTTTTTATTACCAAAAGAGGATTTTACCAATCCTGCTGATATTGTTATTTTCATGAGCAGTCGACTTCAATTTAATATTTGAAATGAGTAGCTGCCTATTCAATCAATCACTGCTTGTTTACGATTCGATTAGAATTTTTCAGGTAAGTGGAGCTGGCTCAGTCAGTATTATTTTATGTCTGTTATTTCACCGTCTCATTTTTTCGATAGTGTGATTATTTGAACTTTTTATTGCTTGAAGATAGTATTTGTGCCAAACTGAATGAAAGAGGTGATTGCATTGGAAAAGTTATTTATCAGCCCATCTAAATATGTGCAGGGGAAAGGCTGTTTAAAAGACAGTAGTAAATATATAGAAGAATTGGGGAATCGGGTTCTCATACTAACAGATGAGTTCGTCTGGGGAATGATTGGTGAAGGCTATAAGAACTACTTGACTGAAGGCGGATTGTTGGTTGGAACGGCTGTTTTTTCTGGCGAGGTTTCAGAGGAGAATATTCAGGAGCTTTTGAAAGGGATAGCAGATAAAGAGATTGAGGTTGTAATTGCACTGGGCGGCGGTAAGGTTATCGATTTGGGTAAGGCTGTGGCGGCAAAACAAAATCTAAAGATGGTTGTACTGCCGACAACAGCTTCTACCGATGCTCCAACGTCTTCAATATCAGTGTTGTATGAAGAGGACGGCCGCTTTAAAGAGTATCAATTCTACCGAAAAAATCCTGACTTAGTTATTGTAGATACGGAAGTCATTGTCAATGCTCCGGCTCGACTGCTGGCAGCTGGGATTGCAGATGGACTTTCAACAGCGGTAGAAGCAAGAGCTGTTAAAAAGAAGCACGGAGAAAATGTTTTAGGGAAAAAACCGACGCTGACGGCGCTGGCAATTGCTGAGAAATGTGAAGAAGTTCTTTTCACCTACGGTTTGCAGGCATATGAAGACAATAAGAACAAACAAGTAACAGAAGCTTTTGAGGCAGTTGTCGAAGCGAATACGTTGATGAGTGGATTGGGATTCGAGAGCGGCGGACTAGCAGCGGCTCATGCGCTGCATAATGGCTTTTCTGCTATTCAGGGCAAAGTCAATCAGCTGATGCATGGAGAAAAGATTGCATATACGACATTAGTTCAGTTGGTTCTTGAGAAGCAGCCGGAGGAAGTACTTAAACGCTATCTAGTATTTTTCCGGCAATTGAATCTGCCAACTACTTGTGAGGCACTGGGGCTAGATGTTCAGAATGAAAAAGAGCTTTCAAAAATAGCGGAGCAATCTCTTTCAATCGGAGACAGCTTACGGCAAATGCCATTTACATTGACTAAAGAAGATATTGTACAGGGGATTCGCCAATTGGATGCTTTTGTTCGCAGTTGTTCAGTTTAAAAAAATAAGTCGGGCTTATTGAAAATAGAGGTATCCCGAATTATACAGTTTGGATTTTTTCTAAGGGAGTGGGACATAATCCACTCTCAAAAAGAAAACAAGCTCGATTTTGATGACGAATGTCAAAATCGGGCTTGTTTTTTCTTCTTCCCTTCTCTTTCTCTCCATATATTTTCCTAATTTTCTTAGATTTAGTGCCATGAGAGCCAAACCAACATCAATCTTCGCTCCTTGTTTTCCACGTAAATGGAAACGATGGAACGCCAAATGAGCCTTTAGATGCCCAAACACTGGTTCTACATCGATTTTCCGTTGTCGATAAATCGAACCTGTTTTTTCATCTGAAAGCTTCTTCTTGCATTCTG